>JAGYMR010000099.1 GCA_018400515.1 Tangfeifania sp. | reverse complement strand
GGCTAAGAATTTACGTCTTGAAAAATTATTTTCACTCATAATCAATTGTTTTTGGTTGATTTAGGATTTTAAAAATAGTTATTTTTTTCCGGTTTTTTCATCAAATTCACAAACAACTCTAAAACTAATGTAATTGCAGTCGGATAACCACCATTTGCTTTTCGGCATCTGGGGGTCTGTTTTCAGCCATGCCTCGGTTTTGGTATAGTCCCGTTCGGCACAACGCACTTCACCTGCCGGACTTTTGAATGAACCACCTCTGAAAACATGCTCTTCGCCGGAGGCAGGTCCCCCGGGATTCCGGGCTCCGTCGGGTATTTGTTCATAAGCATCTTTCGCATACCAGTCGGAACAATACTCTGCCGCATTCCCCAGCATGTTTTTCAGTCCGTAAGGATTGGCCTTTACCTGTCCCGGATCTTCAGTTTTTGCCTGGCTGTTACCGGCATAAATTACGTAATCGTTAATGAGCGTGCGCTCTTTGCCCAGTAATCTCCCCAGGAATCCTTTTTCTGAGAAATCTTTGGGTTGCCCTTCAAAGAAGTATGGCGTCTGTGTATTTCCACGGGCTGCATATTCCCATTCCGCTTCGGTGGGCAGGCGGTATTTTTTTCCGGTAACCTGCGACAGCCATTTGCAATAGGTCTCCGCCGCATGGTGGGTCATGGTGATGGCCGGTCGGTCGCCCAGTCCCCAGTTTTGGTCCGGTTGTCCGTACGGAGGGGTGGGACCGGTGATGGCATCCACATCGGTTTCCGTGCGGGAGCCCTCGGTATCGGTGGACCTCCCCTCGGCGGCTGTGGCATTGTAAAATGCCAGGTATTCATCCCAGGTGACCTCGGTTTCTGCCATAAAAAAGGAACTGACCCTGACCTCTTTCTGTGGTCCCTCATCGGGGTCACGAAACTGCTCTTCTGCCGGACTTCCCAGTTTAAACGTGCCACCGGGAATGGCTTTCATGTTAAAAGCGATGGTGGTCCCGGGAATGGTCTCGGTATAATTTTCGAGTGACCTGACTTCAGCCGGGGCGGGAAAAGTCTCTTTTTGTGGAGCTTCCTTACTCCCGAATTCAACATTTGCTGCATGAATGGCATTGGGATCGTAATGCCCCACGTTCAAATGGCAATTGATGCACCGGAGTTCCTCTTCGTTCTGGGTGTAGTAAAGATGCGCATCCTGCCCCTCCTTTGTGAGCGTCAGTGGGAACAAATTTTCGTGGCAATGGGTACACGACGATTTAAAAACATGACGCTTCGCAAATTCCAGGGTCGATTTTTCCTCCCAGTTATAATCCGCACTGTCCTTAAAAACCAAACCATATACATCCCGGGCTCCTGCAATGATCTTCTCCTTCAGATAACCTTCCCCTTTGGGCGGGAGGTGGCATTCCACGCAGCCAATGTGCATGCCGGAAGGATTGTCGTAATGCGTCGATAATTTCCAGGAATCAAACACATGGGGATGAACGTGGCAAATTTCACAGGATTCGTTGGTGGAGGTGTATTCGATGATTTTGTTGGAATAGATGGTTGCTGCCAGACCAAGGGCAAATCCTATGAAGAGGACAAGCAGCAATCTTTTTTTTAAAAAAGCAACTGTTTTTTTTAGCATTATATTCGGTTTAATTAATTCGGGTTGATTTTTTATCCCGGCCAAAAATAATAATTTATCCCGGCTTTGTTAAGTCAGGGGCGCATTGATAGCTAATTTAGAGGGATTCAATTTTTTTGCCGGTCGCCCTGATCTCAAAAAGAAATAGGTTACCCGGGAAAGGGAACCATGGAATAAAAAAAATTAACGGAATGATTTGTTTTTTCCCGTCAACTCGTTGTAAATTTCAGGGATGAAACGTTCACCGCATGTCGGCGGTTCCCTTTCAGAACCGTTGATACAAAGGTGGTGCGTGTGTTTTATCTAATATTGAGAAAGTTGTTTTAACCCCTTTTGTTATGAATGTTACCTCCCGGATACTGGATGATCTCCTGGAACTGATTTTCCCCTCCCTCTGCATCACCTGTGGCGAAAGGCTGCTGTCGCAGGAACGGCACATTTGCCTGGAATGCTGGCAAGACCTGCCGGTGAATGATTTTCACCTGAACCCGGAAAACCGCGTGGCGCAGTTGTTTTATGGAAGGATCCGGATGGAGCAGGCTGCTTCCTTTTTTCATTACCGGAAAGGCAGCAGATACCAGCAATTAATTCATGCCATCAAATACAAAGGATTAAAAGAGCTGGGGTATGAAACAGGCCAGCGGTATGGAGCTGTTTTAGCTGAATCCGCCACTTTCCGGGCGGTTGATGTGCTGGTACCGGTTCCGCTGCACCCGCGAAAACAGAAAAAGAGGGGATATAACCAGAGTGAATGGATTGCCCGGGGGCTCGGAAAATCGATGCACAAGCCGGTGGTCGCTGATAATTTGTACCGGCGGGTACACGTTTCCTCCCAGACCCGGAAGAGCCGCTTTGAACGCTGGCAGAATGTGGAGGGTATTTTTGGCATCCGCCGGCCGGAGGAATTTTCAGGGAAACATGTCTTGCTGGTCGATGATGTGGTTACCACCGGATCAACCCTTGAAGCGTGTGCCATCCAGGTTCTGAAAACAGGAAATGCAAAAGTGAGCATGGCTTCCCTCGCTTTTGCCGAAATTTAACCGGAAGGTCATACAGCAAACGGTCTTTGAAAAATTTCGGGGAATCCGGGATTGGAAGCTTTTTCCGGGTCTTTATCCGGATTCACCCCACCGGTAGGAATCAATACGGAACCCGGCAAGCGTTAAAATGCGCTCCACCACCGTTCCGGCCAGCTGTTCAATGGTTTGGGGGTTGCTGTAAAACGAGGGAGTGGCGGGACAAATAATCCCTCCGGCCAGCGTGACTGTTCGCATATTCTCGATGTGGATAAGGTTATAAGGCATTTCGCGGGGAACCAGAATCAGCCGGCGCCGCTCTTTCAGCATCACATCCGCGGCGCGGGTGATCAGGTCATCGGAACATCCGGAGGCAATCCTTCCCAGCATTCCCATGGAACAGGGACAGATGATGAGCGTGTCGAAAGAGGAGGAGCCCGATGCAAAAGGGGCATGAAAATCGTCGTTTTCGTAAATCCGGAGAGGTGAAGCTGGTTCATATTTTCCTCCCAGCTCCATCGCCCAGATCCCCCTGGCATTGCCTGAAAAGATGACGCCCGTTTCTTCCGGCGGGATTTTCAGCTGTTTTAAACGGTCAAGCAGCAGGCGGGCATAAATGGACCCGCTGGCTCCGGTAACAGCAACAAGGATTTTTCGCTTCATCTGTTTAAAATTTTATAATTATTTGAAAATAAATCAATTAAAAATTTGAGAACAGATGTAAACCCTCCGTTCTCTCATGCTCGTTTCATTCGTTTGACTCTTTTTGTTCAGCGTTGGAACGGATTTTAAAACGGTTCACGGGCAGGGATTTTATCAGCATGTTCCCGCATGCAGTGCGCATGTTTTTAAAGGTCCCCATCTTTTCCCGTTATTGCCCCATCCGGTAATAGGCGGCCAGTGAAATGACGTTATTGAACTGGTTATCCCTCCAGTACCAGGAGTAGCCGGCAGCATCATCCCCCGGATGTTCCCGGATGGGAATCACCGAATAGGCCAGGCGCAGATCCAGCAGCAGGCGGTCAAGCATGTCGAACTGAAATCCGATAAAGGGTTGCAGGTCGAAGTTGTTAAACGGGTATTGGTCTTCTTCGGGGAATTCGTCGTAATTGTCAAATTCCTTGCCATGCACCAGATACCCCCCTGAAATACCTGCCACCACCGATCCCCGGTCGCTGGTCCGGAACCCTGCAAAAAAGGGAACCTCCACATACCCCAGCCGCATGATGTACTGCTGGGGATCCGGATCTTTGGGTTTGATCTGTTTCCGGGCTCCTTTCTGGGAATATTTGATCTCCATTCCGGCAAACACGGCCGGAGCAACATCGGTCTGAACATACAACCCCGCCAGGATGCCGGGTTTATGGTACCCTTTAAATTGATCGCCTTCCACCTGCGTGGCATTTAATCCTGCCAGAAAACCTCCCTCGAACCGCTGGGCGGAAACCAGCTGGAAGCAAAAAACCAACAAAACGGGAATGAGAATTTTTTTTACCATGATATCATTTTGAAGTTTCACGTTATTTTTTTCCGGTTGGAATCTTCGGGGTCCACCCGCCATATCTCTTTTTTTTCGAGCATCGATGTCAGCATTTTTATCCCTTCCCCCGCTTTTTTCCGGATGTAAGTCACATTTTTAAGATCCATGGCAGGTTGGGCCGGATCTATCACAAAAACCGGAACTCCCGGGGGCGTGTAATGAACCAGTCCGGCCGCCGGATAGACGTCCAGCGATGTGCCAATGACCACGAAGATTCCGGCCTTTTGAACAAGTCTGATGGCCTCCTCCATTGCTGGTACGGGCTCTCCGAACCAGACAACATGGGGCCTTAACTGGCTCCCCTTTTCGCAGGTGTCCCCCATCTTCAACTCCCAGTGTTTCAGGGGATAAACCAGGCGGGGGTCGGACGTACTCCGGGCTTTCCTGAGCTCGCCGTGAAGGTGCAGCACATGGGTGCTTCCGGCACGTTCGTGCAGGTCATCCACATTTTGTGTGATGACTGCCACATCAAATGCTTTTTCCAAATCGGCAATATCCCGGTGTCCGGCATTGGGTGTTGCTTCCCAAAGCTGTTCGCGCCGTTCGTTGTAAAACCGGAGAACGCGTTCCGGATGGCTCTCCCAGGCTTCCGGACTGGCCACTTCGGTGACGTCATACTGCTCCCACAGTCCCCCCATCTCACGAAAGGTTTTTAGTCCGCTCTCCTGACTGATCCCGGATCCCGAAAGTATCACCAGTTGCTGTTTCATCTGTTCCTGTTTTTTTGCCTGCAGCGACGGGATGGATATACAATCCGTTCTTTCGGGAGGCGGATGGAAATTCATCCTGCCCCGGGAAGAACATTCATTTCCGTCGGTGTTTCAATTCCCGGCAAAATATTGCCTTAAAGATAAAAGAAAAAGCTCCTTTCAGGCATTTTTTTCCTGTTTATTCTACGGTGAAAATCCCTACATTTGTATCAGTGATAGATCAGGCAACCATAGAACGTATTTTGGATGCGGCGGATATTGAAGACGTGGTCTCGGACTTTGTAACGCTGCGCCGGAGGGGTGTTAACCTGCTGGGATTGTGTCCTTTCCATAATGAGAAAACACCCTCGTTTACGGTATCGCCCGCCAAGGGCATTTTTAAATGTTTTGGCTGCGGAAAGGGAGGCAATGCGGTAAATTTTATTATGGAGCATGAGCACCTGAGCTATCCCGAAGCCCTGAAATGGCTGGCGCGGAAATACAACATCGAGGTTGCCGAGGAGGAAGAGACCGAGGCACAGAAGCAGCTGAAAGATGAGCGGGAGAGCATGATGATTGTCACCGGATTTGCCGGCAAGTATTTCGCCCGTGCTCTCTGGGAGGAGAACGAGGGGCGGACCATCGGACTGGCTTATTTCAGGGAGCGGGCGTTTCGCGACGATATTCTGAAAAAATTTGAGGTGGGTTATAATCCCGATGGCAAGGCACCGTTCACCGAGATGGCGCAAAAGCAGGGATATAAAATGGAGTTCCTGGAAAAAACCGGATTGACCATCCGTCGGGACGATTGGGTGAGGGATCGCTTTGCAGGCCGGGTTATTTTTCCGGTTCATAACCTTGCAGGACGCGTGATTGCCTTTGGCGGCCGGATACTTAAAGACGATCCCAAAGCGGCCAAGTACCTGAATTCACCCGAATCGGAAATTTACCACAAAAGCCGGGTTCTTTACGGAATTTTTCAGGCCCGGCGTTCGATGGCCCGGGCTGAAAAGTGCTATCTGGTGGAAGGCTATACCGATGTACTCTCCATGCATCAGGCAGGGATCGAAAATGTTGTTGCCTCTTCCGGGACTGCCCTCACCGTCGAACAGATCCGGCTGATCAAACGGTTCACCCCTAACCTGACGATTATTTATGATGGCGATGAAGCGGGGATTAAAGCCTCGATGCGGGGAATTGACCTGGTACTGGAAGAGGGGATGAATGTGAAGGTGCTGCTGTTGCCGGACGGGGAGGATCCCGACTCCTATGCGAAGAAAAACGGAGCCAGCGGAATGGAGGAATTTATCCGGGAAAATGAAACCGATTTTATCCGGTTTAAGACCCGGCTTCTTTTAAAAACCACGGAGAACGATCCCGTAGCCCGGGCCAACCTGATAACCGATGTCGTTCGCTCGGTGTCCGTTATTCCTGATACCATCACCCGTTCGGTATACATCAAGGAGTGCAGCAGGCTTTTGGATGTGAATGAGGAGGTCTTGTATACCGAGGTGCGGCGGCAAAAAAGGAAACAAACTGAAGAGCTCCGGAAAAGGGAGTGGCGCAAGCAGCGGCAGCAAACCACAAAAGCAGTTCCTGCACCAACGCCGGAAGAGAAGGAATCCCCGGGGTTTCTGATCGAAGAACTTGAATTCCTGCGCTTTTTATTGAAGCATTGCACAACGGTGCTTTTTGAAGAGGAGGGAGAAAATCCCGGTGACGTGCGGGAAGTGATGGTCGGGGAGTATATGACCGAAGCTTTGGAAAATGATGACCTTGTTCCCGAAAACCGGCTCTTCCGGAAAATTTTTTATGAAGTGAAGGAGAACCTCGGGAAAGCCCCGTTTGATCCGTGGAAACATTTTATCTACCATGGCGATGCTGAAGTGAGTAAACTGGCAACCGATCTGCTGTCGGAAAAGTTTATTGAGAGCAAGCGGTGGTCGAAAGCCGGGGCCTTTATCGAGAAAGAGGAGGAGATCCTCGATTTCCTCGTGCCGCGGATCATTTATGAATACAAGTTACGGCGGGTGAAAGGGATGCTATCCGAAATAGAACGGGCCATTGATGTGGCTTCCAAAGAGGGTAACTTTGACCGGGTGATCGAAGAGCAGTCGAAATACATGAACCTCAAGCAGGTCGAGAAGTCTTTGTCAGATAAACTTGGCAACCGGGCAATAAATTAAATACCAATGCGAACGATATTCATTGAAGACCGAAAAGAGATTGATGCCATCATAAAATCCTGTAAAATTTGCCATGTGGCCATGGCCGGGGAGAATGTTCCCTATGTCCTGCCGATGAACTTTGCCCTCGGGGAGGATGCGGTCATTCTGCACTCCGCCCAAAGCGGACGAATGTGGGAGTTGTTGCAGCAAAATCCCAACGTGTGCATTAACTGGACAACGGGCGATGAGCTGGCATGGCAGGATGTCCGGGTGGGCTGCAGTTACCGTATGCAGTCGAAATCGGTCCTGGTGGAAGGGCCGGTTGAATTTGTGGATGCCCGCGAAGAGAAAGAGGCCTGCCTCCGGATGATTATGGCCCAGTATAGTGACCGCGCTTTTAAATTTAATGCCCCGGCAGTGAAAAATGTGGGCATCATGAAGGTGGGGATCGAAAAAATTTCGGCCAAAGCATTTGGGGTCCGGGTGGGGCCTCGCCGCGACCGTTAACTTTTTTGCCTGGCGGGATCCGTGTTTCTGAACCGCACGAAATAGTATATTTGCCGGTATTTTAAATAATTGACCATGTTCCGTTTTAATCTGACAAACAACATTCTGGGCTGGACGGTTTTTGTTATTGCCGCGGGCGTTTATTTGCTGACCCTTGAACCGACTGCCAGCTGGTGGGACTGTAGTGAATTTATCATTAGTGCCACAAAACTGGAAGTGGGCCACCCGCCGGGGGCTCCTTTTCACATGATTCTGGGGAGGTTTTTCACCCTTTTTGCTTCTGAACCTTCACAAGCGGCATTTATGGTCAATCTGCTGTCGGCACTGGCCAGTGCCGGAACGATAATGTTTCTCTATTGGAGCATCGTTCATCTGGCAAAGAAAGGCTTTTCCCGGGATGAAAAGACCGGGGCGGAGAAACTGGTGATATGGGGCAGCGGTCTGGTTGGAGCACTGGCCTTTGCTTTTACCGACTCTTTTTGGTTCTCGGCAGTGGAGGGGGAGGTGTATGCGTTGTCCTCCTTTTTTACAGCAGCCGTTTTCTGGGCCATTCTTAAGTGGGAGAATGAAGCGGATGCCCCCTATTCCCGTCGCTGGCTGATCCTGATCGCTTATTTGGTGGGGCTTTCCACCGGTGTTCATTTGCTGAGCCTGCTGGCCCTTCCGGCCATCGGTCTGGTGTACTATTTTAAACAATATGCCTTTTCCTGGCAGGGGGTTTTTGCGGCGTTTGGTATTTCGGCAGCCGTCCTGGCAGGGATCCAGCTGATTATCATTCCCGGCATCCCCCGGGCCGCCTTTTTGTTTGATAAACTTTTTGTGAATGGCCTTGGCCTGCCTTTTAATTCCGGGATTCTGTTTTTGGTTATCCTCATTATTGCTGTTGCTGTATGGGCTTTGCGCTTTACGGTGAAAAGAGAACTTCCTGTCTGGAATACCATTGTTACGGCGGTGGTGGTGATCCTTATCGGTTATTCCTCTTTTGCCATTATTCTGATAAGGGCCGATGCCAATCCCCCGATGAATCAGAACCATCCCGACAATGCTTACGCTCTCCGGAGGTATCTGAACCGGGAGCAATACGGCGACCGTCCCTTGCTTTACGGGCCTTATTATAATGCACCGGTGCTGGGTGCGCTGGGTGAACAAAAATATTATAACAAAGTCGGAGGAGAATATGTGGTCACGGGGACCAGCGCTGCAGAAACCCAATATGCCTCCCGGATGGAAACGGTTTTTCCGCGCATGTACAGTCAACGGTCCCGGCACATCCGTGAATATAAAAAATGGGGGGGCGTGGAAGGAAAACCGGTCCGCGTCCGTACCGGGGAGGGGACCAAAGAATTGATGAAACCCACTTTTGCTGAAAATCTCCGGTTCTTTTTCTCTTATCAGTTGGGGCATATGTATTTCCGCTATTTTATGTGGAATTTCGCGGGCCGGCAGAATGATATGCAGGGGCACGGAAGTTTCCTGAAAGGGAACTGGATAAGCGGTTTTGATTTTCTCGATAAAGCAAGCGTCGGGCCTCAGGATCCATTGCCCGGGTTTATGAAGGATCAGCCTTCGCGGAACACTTACTATTTTTTACCCCTGCTGTTTGGACTGGCCGGCCTTTTCTGGCAGTATAACCGGGGGCGGAAAGGAAAGGAGGGGTTTGCTGTGGTGATGACCCTCTTTGTTTTCACGGGGATTGCCATCATCGTTTATCTGAACCAGACGCCCCTGCAGCCGCGCGAAAGGGATTATGCCTATGTCGGGTCGTTTTATGCTTTTGCTATCTGGATCGG
>JAGYMR010000098.1 GCA_018400515.1 Tangfeifania sp. | reverse complement strand
ATAACAAACAACACAAACGGAATCAATGAAAAAATTACCGCACACCATAAAAGCACGCATGCTGTATTAAAGGATCATCCTCCCTTTCCCGGCGAGATTCTCCTGAACCCCGCTTATTGTTGCGCGAAGCAGGAAAACACCGGAGAGATCGGCCCTCAGTTCAGCAGGTAATGGTACAGTTTGCCCCCTTCACTTCCCACGATCAGACTTAATCCCGGTGCATCGTCCGACAGTTTTCCAACAGTGAATTCACTGTTGCCCTGGAATGGGAATCCCCGGTGCAGTTTTCCGTCAGGATTGTAAAGAAAAATACGGTTAGCTGTGGCATCCACAATGCCGATCTTCTTCAGGTCGGAAGCAAAGGTGTAAATATTCGGAGGGAATGAGAGGGGGTGATCCATTTTTTCCCGGAACAGCCTTTTTCCGTTTTCATCCATGACGGTCAGCACATTCCCGTCCACAAACACAAAATCGGGAATATCGTTGCCATTCAGGTCATCCACCGTAAAAAAATGGTTTTCACTGAATCGGCCGGTTTCCTTTTCTTCATGGCGGCCGTCAAAATAGACATAATGTACTTTCCCACCGGTATCGGTGGCAACAATTTTAGGGGTGCCATGGAGATCAAGTACCAGCGGATTTTTTGAAATATCAAACCAGGAGGATGTCTCAACACGCGTTGCACCCCGCCGGTTTTGGATATAGATCCGTGATGGATCATTAAAAACGATGTAATCCCTGTTACCGATCCGGAAGTGTTGAACCGGATTCGTTACCCGATGGTCTGTCCCCTCAAATTTCCAGCCGGTGACGATCTTTGCCGAACGGTCATAAGCCACCACTTTTTTGTTTTCACAGGCAACGAAATAGCGGTAATCGCGGTTGTTATTATAATCAAACACATTCACCCCGTTGGTAGCGGGCGACCGGAACTCAACAGGAAAATGAGCGACATTGTTTCCATTCCTGTCGATCAGGTAGAGGTTTTCCCGCGTATTAAAAAGGTATTGCAGGTGGCCGTTTTTGTAGTAATCGACCTGATGGATTTCACTTAAGACGGGGCCGGAAAGGGGAATGGACCAGCGGACCCTGCCCTCACCGGTTAACTGGTACAAATTGAAATCCTCATCCTGAACAATGATCTCCCGTTCCCCGGGAACATCGTGATTCTCCACCAACTGGGGTTTCAAGCCGGTGATCGATCCGACTGTACTCTGCCATGTGGTCTGAGGCTCTGCGGGGGCCTGGGGGCGGAAATCGAACCCCACGGAATTAAAATAGATGTTTTTATCCCGCTGCACCTGCCAGTTAACGGCCCTGAACTTCCGGACAGCGGCCGCCTTTTCTCCGAGCGTCTCCGCCAGGGATTCAGAAAGGATTTCCTTACCCAGTCCGAATGCCTTATTTACATCAACATAAACATTGATGTTGGAACGGTTGGATGCATTTTGCCTGAATCGCTGGTACTCCATGTCTTCTCCAAGCGTTGCCCCCAGCTCCATGCTGCGCAGGTATTCGCGGATCCCCTGTTCAGAATTGGCAAAAACCATGAAATTGTCAAAAAAGGTAACATATTCAGCCGCTGCCATGCCAAACGGACTCCCCAGCCAGATGCCGGGGAATGAGGGAAACGGAAACCGGTAAACCGGAAAACGAACCTCCCCATCCAAAACATACTCCCCCATCAGAGAATCGGGGGCCATTCCTTTCCGGACTGAATAATTTTGCAGCAGTTCAGTCAATTGCTCTTCGGCATCCGATTTGCCTTTGGTGTGCACAATGAAAAAGACGGTCTTATTGGCAGGATCGACCGGGATGGTCGTTGCAGCTACAATAACTTCATCTTTAACAATTTTTTGAAAAGCCGCTTTGAAGTCAGCCCGGAACGCACTTTGATAGCGTTTCATCCGCTCTTCGCGCAAGTAATAAATATCGGAATGGGTAAAAAAAGCATCCAGCCGGTCGAAAAAAGCCGTTTTCTCCGAAAAAGCGTAGCTGCAAAAGAAAGCGGTATTCCCGGGCAAAACATCCTCTGCCGAAAACCGGACCGGCTGTTGATCTTCAAACACCGGTAAAAAATGGTTCAGGGAGTCATCGGCCGCTGAAATTCCACTCATGGAAAAATAGTTGTCGCTAAAGCTAAGATCGAGTTCACTCCATTGGGCAAAATGTTGAAACCCCTCCACCTGTTCCCGGATTTTTCCCCGGGGGGTTTCCCCAAATTCATCCGGCTGACGGGTTGACCGGTTGTGAACCAGGTTTCCGGCAAAATTGCCAAAGTTGGCATGATTGAGGAAAAAAGAGATCCCTGAGGAGGCATTCGCGGTTTTGCAGACCTTCATAAAATAAGGATCTTCGGGAAGTCCGCCGGTGGTCAATTGCCGGATGGCCCGTTCCACCAGAATGGAGCGGGGACTTATCAAAAGCACTCCCTTCGTAAAAGATAAAAAAACCGGCTTATTCCGCATCGCGTGGTCGATCTGCAGGATGGTGTGCTTCCCGTAACTCTCCTGTTTATAAGCATGTTTTTCAGGGGGGTAGCAATGATTCAAAAGGGATTCAAGGGCCTTTCGGCGTTCATTGCTTCCGGCTTTGGTGATAATCAGCGGCACGAGCTCACTCCTGCCGGTAAATCCAAAAGAAAGAATGAAGGGACGCGTCCGGAGCCTTCCGGAAAGCGATTCGTTATGCTCAATAAGGCTGTCCAGCTTTTGGGTAGTTCGGAAGAAGAACGGCCAGATCCCCGCATTCGCCAGTTCCTCCAGGGGATGGCTCTCCAGGGGAATTGACCGGAGGGAATGAAACTCAAAAAAAAAGGGGGAAGAAACAGGCACAGCATCGTAAAGGGAGTTATCCCCGGAAAAAATCCGTTCGTTCCTCGGAAAATATAAAATCCCGGCCGCTGCGACCAGGAACAGAAGAATTATTGTAATTACGTACCGTTTCATTCCGTTCAACTTTTTTCACGACGGGAAAGTGAACCTTTCCGGCGACCAACAGAACACGATGTCAAAAAAAGCGCTGCTATCTTTGATCAATAACTACAATTGCTTGGCCACTTCTACCTCATGGAATGCCTCGATGTGATCCCCCACTTTTATGTCATTGAAATTTTCGATGTTCAGCCCGCATTCATAACCATTTTTAACCTCCTTGACATCATCCTTGAAACGTTTCAGGGACCCAAGACTTCCAGTGTAAATGACGATTCCGTCGCGGATAACACGGACTTTGGAATTCCGTCTGATTCTTCCGTCACGGACAAGACATCCGGCAATTGTTCCCACTTTGGTGATTTTAAAGGTTTCCAGCACTTCGGCCGTTCCTGTGATCTCTTCTTTGATATCGGGCGACAACATGCCCTCCATGGCGGCTCTTATCTCATTAATAGCATCGTATATAATGGAATACAAACGGATGTCAATTTGTTCCCTTTCGGCAATTTTCCGGGCACTCAGTGACGGTCGCACCTGGAATCCGATAACAATGGCCTCGGAGGCAGCTGCCAGCAGGATATCGGATTCTGAGATCTGTCCCACTGCCTTGTGTTTCACATTCACCTGGATCTCTTCGGTCGACAATTTGATCAGTGCATCCGACAGCGCTTCCACCGAACCGTCCACATCGCCTTTGATGATCAGGTTCAACTCCTGGAAATTACCGATGGCAATTCGCCGGCCAATTTCATCGAGCGTGATGTGTTTTTGCGAACGAAGTCCCTGTTCACGGGCAAGTTGCTCCCGCTTATTAGCAATGTTCCGGGCTTCACGCTCATTTTCCATCACATGGAAATGATCCCCGGCCTGGGGAGCCCCGTCGAGACCGAGAATTATGGCGGGCTGGGCAGGACCGGCGGTTTCAATTTTTTGATTCCGCTCATTAAACATGGCCTTTACATGGCCAAAATACTGACCGGCCAGAACGACATCCCCCATTTTCAGGGTACCGCTCTCGACCAGTACAGTGGCAACATAACCGCGCCCCCGGTCGAGAGAAGACTCAATGATGGCTCCGCTGGCCCGTTTTTCAGGATTTGCTTTCAATTCGAGCATTTCCGCTTCAAGCAGCACTTTCTCCAGCAACTCCTCGATATTATCCCCGTTTTTAGCTGAAATATCCTGCGACTGATACTTTCCGCCCCACTCTTCCACCAGGTAGTTCATATTGGCCAGCTCCTCCTTGATCTTTTCGGGATTGGCCCCGGGCTTATCCACTTTGTTAATGGCAAAAACAATGGGAACTCCCGCTGCAGAAGCATGGTTGATCGCTTCCACGGTCTGGGGCATCACATTGTCATCGGCAGCAACAATAATAATGGCGATATCCGTTACCTGGGCACCGCGGGCACGCATGGCTGTAAATGCTTCGTGTCCCGGGGTATCGAGGAAAGTTATATCCCTGCCGCCCTTGAGGCTCACATGATAAGCCCCGATATGCTGGGTAATTCCTCCGGCCTCCCCGGCAATCACATTGGTACTCCGGATATGGTCCAGCAACGAGGTTTTTCCGTGGTCGACATGCCCCATCACTGTTACAATGGGCGAACGGGGAACAAGCTCCTCTTCCGCCTCTTCTTCTTCCTGAGATTCAATGGACTCCTGAATGTCAACACTGACAAAATCCACCTCATAACCAAATTCTTCAGCAACAATGGAGAGGGTTTCAGCATCCAGCCGCTGGTTGATCGAGACAAAAAGTCCCAGGCTCATGCAGGAGGAGATCACCTCAGTCACATTCACATCCATCATGTTGGCCAATTCGCTCACCGATACAAACTCGGTCACCTTCAGTACTTTTTTATCCCTTTGGTGTTTTTCAAGATCGGCCTGTTTCTTTTCACTGATGGCCGCCCTTTTGTCACGCCTGTGCTTGGAGCCCTTCGATTTCCCTTTGGAGGTTAAACGGGCAAGGGTGCTTTTTATCTGTTTCTGGACCTCTTCCTCATTCACCTCTTTTCTCAAATGAACCTTTTTCTTCTTGCCTCCGGGTTTCGCCCCTTTGACTTCAAATTTCGGTTTCCCGGCTTGTTGTTTATCCTCATACCTGATCTTACCGGTCTCCTTAATCCTTTTACGCCGTTTTTTACGGGAGGAACTATCGGAGGAGGCTCCCTCTTTCGGCTTTTTCTTTTCAGGCAGGTCGATCTTACCCACCACGCGGGGTCCATTCAGTTTATCCCGCTTCGCCGAAATAACATTTTCTTCTTGTTTTTCCTGTTCCTGCGGCTTTTCTTCTTTCGGCCGTTCCTGCACCTTCTCCTGTTCCCTGGTCGCTTCCTTTTTCTTCTTTCGCCGCTCCCTTCGCTTTTTTTCTTTTTCCTGTTTCGATTTTTTTGCCGGGCGGGTTTTTTGATTCAGCGAATCCAGATTAATCTTTCCAACAACTTTAATTTTTTCATCTTTTTGGGGGTTCTCCTCTTCTTCTGTCTCTTCCGCTGCTGTTTCCGCAGTTTCTTCAGCCGTTTCCGCAGCCTGTTCGGCAGCTTCTTCCGCTTCGCCGGTCTTTTCCGGTGCTGCCGCCTTCTCTTTGGCTTCGCCGGAAACTTCCGGTTTCTCTTCCGGTTTTTCTTTTTCCGGTTCCGCTTCTTCTTTCGCCGCTTTTACGGATTCCCTTTTCTCCACGGGAGCTTGAACTTCCGGCTCCTTTTCTGCCTCTTCCTTTGGCTTTTCCTTCTCCGTAGTAGCCTCTTCCGCAGGTTTTTCCTCTGAAACCGTTTCTTTGGTCTTTTCAGGAGCAACTTCGGCAGGTTCTTCCTCCTCCGCTTCAGCCTCGGCCTCTTCCGCTTCAGATTCCTCGATCTCCTCCGGTTTATCGATAGAGATAACCTCTTGTTTGGGCCGGTGGCTTTTTAAAATGATCCGTTCAGATTCTTTTTTCAGGTTCAGGTCAATCTTATATTCTTTTTCAAGAAGTTCCACAGCTTCGGCGGAAACCTTCGTATTCGGATTTGAGTCATAATCAAAACCCTTCTTATGCAGAAATTCCACAATCGTATGAATCCCCACATTGAATTCCCTTGCAAGTTTACTAAGTCTTATTCTCTTGCCTTCTGCCATATAATCGTTTTTTCTTTTCTCCTACCTATGCTAAAGCGTTCTGCAAGTTTATACAAAAACGAGCAGAGTCATTTTAAATTTAGCATATTTTTTAAATTTACTCAAATTCAGATCGAAGTACTTTTAATAAATCATCAATGGTTTCCTCTTCGAGGTCAGTCCGTTTTATCAGATCGCTTCGCTGAATGTTAAGTACATTTTTGGCGGTATCGCAACCAATGGCCTTTAAGGCATCAATCACCCATCCGTCAATTTCATCTGCAAACTCATCCAGGTTCACATCTTCGTCATCCTCTTCCATTTCGCGGTAAACATCAATCTCATAACCGGTAAGCTGGCTTGCGAGACGGATGTTCAGGCCACCTTTACCAATGGCCAGCGAAACCTCGTCGGGTTTCAGGTATACTTCGGCCCGCTTATCTTCTTCTTTTATTTTAATATCAAGGATCTTTGCGGGATTTAATGCCCGCTTAATATAAAGCTGAATGTTGGATGAATAATTCACCACATCAATATTTTCATTGCGGAGTTCCCGCACGATCCCGTGGATCCGGGACCCTTTCATACCCACACAGGCCCCCACCGGGTCCACCCGCTCGTCATAAGATTCTACAGCCACTTTTGCACGCTCCCCGGGGACCCTTACAATATTCTTTATAGTGATCAGGCCATCAAAAATTTCGGGAATTTCAAGTTCGAACAACCGTTCAAGGAAAACCGGCGCTGTTCGCGACAAGATGATCAGCGGGTTGTTGTTCCGCAGCTCCACTTTATAAACAATGGCACGAACGGTATCCCCTTTTCTGAAGAAATCCGAAGGAATCTGCTCCGATTTGGGCAAAATAAGTTCATTCCCTTCGTCATCCAGGATCAGGATCTCCTTTTTCCATACCTGATAAACTTCTCCAGTAACAATGTCCCCGATTTTATCTTTGTACTTTCCGTAAATATGATCCTTTTCCAGTTCCAGTATTTTACTGGCCAGATTCTGGCGCAAATTCAATATGGCCCGGCGGCCAAAATCGATCAGTTTAACCTCATCCGTTACCTCTTCCCCCACTTCATAATCCGCGTCAATTTTCTGTGCATCTGACAATGTTATCTGAAGGTTCGGATCTTCAAGTTCGCTATCTTCAACCACTTCACGATTCCTCCAAATCTCAAAGTCACCTTTATCAATGTTGATGATCACATCAAAATTTTCATCGGTGCCATACTGTTTTATCAGCACACTTCGAAAAACATCTTCAAGGACACTCATCATGGTAACCCTGTCAATATTTTTCAACTCTTTGAATTCGGCAAAAGTATCGATAAGATTAATATTTTCCATCTCTGCTACTTATTTTTAAATGAAACAACCACCTTTGCGCTTTTTATTTCGCCATAATCAAACGAATGCTCTTTTTCAACCAACTGTTTTTTCTTATGTCCTTCCACTTTTCTCCGTTTGGAAGTCTTAATAACTACTCCCTGATCACCGGCTTTTTCGAGCAGTCCCGTTATCCGCCGGCCGTCGTTTGTGTCGATCACCACCTCACGTCCCTGGTTTTTCTGGTACTGTTCTTTCACTTTAAAGCTTTCCGACAAACCCGGGGAAGAAACCTGCAGTTCAAAATCGTCTGCATCCCTGTCAAGCCCCTGCTCCAGCTGCCGGCTGATCGATACACACTGGTCAATCGTCAGTCCGTTAAAACTATCAACAAAAACCTGAATGACATTCGACGGACTCACTTTCAGATCCACCAGAAACATGCTTTCATCCATGATCCGGTCCAGCAACTGCTCTATTTTTTCTACCTTAACCATATCATTGCCAGTAACAAAATAGGGAACCGACGGTCCCCTACTTCAGGCATTCCTAAAAATCTCCGCAAAAATAGTAAATAATTGAATAAAAACAAAAAATGTTATATATGATAATTGCCTTAAAGCGAATTAATTAAAGTTTTGTATTTTTGCCCTTCAACAGAAAAAAAAGTTTGTGGCCGTATCCAGAACAAATAAGAAAAAAATTATCAACGATCCTGTATTTGGGTTCATTAACCTCCAGTCGGAGCTTATTTTTGATTTGCTCGAACACCCTTTTATTCAGCGCCTGCGCCGGATAAAACAGCTGGGTTTTTCCTACCTGGTTTTTCCCGGGGCCAACCATTCGCGGTTCGAACATGTGCTGGGTGCAAGCCATCTTATGCGCCAGGCCATTTCGGTTCTGCGACTGAAAGGACATGAGATTACCGATAAGGAAGCGGATGCCGTAACTGCGGCCATTTTGCTTCACGACATTGGCCATGCGCCCTTTTCCCACGTGCTTGAAAACACGGTGGTGGAAATTCCCCACGAAGCATTATCACTCCTGCTGATGAATAAACTGAACAATGAATTCAACGGGAGGCTGAACATGGCCATTGATATTTTCCGGAACCAGTACAAAAAACACTTTTTGCACCAGCTGGTTGCAGGGCAGCTCGATATGGACCGGCTGGATTACCTGAGCCGCGACAGCTTTTTCACAGGAGTGGCCGAAGGGGTTGTCGGCATCGACCGGATCATAAAAATGCTCAACGTATGGAATGATCAGCTGGTAGTAGATATCAAAGGCATCTATTCGATCGAAAAGTTTCTGATTGCCCGCCGGTTGATGTACTGGCAGGTATATTTGCATAAAACCGTTGTAGCAGCCGAATTTCTGCTCATTCATATTCTGAAAAGAGCAAAATCCCTCACGGCCTCCGGTGTCCCCCTTTTTGCCACCCCCACCCTGAAAATTTTCCTGGAAAATTCTTTTTCGGCCCGGAATTTTTCAGGCAACCAAACCATTGCCGGAAAATCCGTGCTTGACTGGTTTGCTTTGCTCGACGACAACGACATTCTCTCTTCCGTTAAGCAGTGGCAGTTTCACCCCGACCCGGTCCTCGCCTATTTATCAAAAAGTCTGATCCACCGGAAACTCTTCAGCGTTGTTCTTGAATCAAAACCGGTATCGAAAAAATGGAGCGAGCACATGCTCCGGCGCATTACGGAAGCGATCATCAGCGACCCGGAAATGGCTGAATACCTGCTCATGACAGGAGAAATCACCAACAGTGCCTATAACCGGCATAACGAAAATATAAAAATCCTTTTCAAAGACGGAAAAGTCAGGGACCTGGGCAAGGCTTCGGATATTAATTTGCTGGCCTTCACCAAAACTGTACGAAAATTTTTCGCCTGTTACCCAAAAGAATTGGACATTAATTAGTTTAAAACTATATTTGCATCGCTAAAAAATATAACAAGAACAGATGAATGGAATTCAAAGCTTCAGATATTGCAGCCTATCTTAAAGGAGAGGTCGTT
>JAGYMR010000097.1 GCA_018400515.1 Tangfeifania sp. | reverse complement strand
TGTGTTACCTGAAAAATTACAATCAATTATAAACACATTGTTCGTTGAAACGAGCATGTTTTGACAAACACAAAAGCAGATAAATATAAAAGCGGTTTGTAAGGGGCTGCAAAAAACGGGTTAGTGGATTTTTTTGCTCACTTTTTTAGCCAAAAAAAGTGAGTGGGGTTTAAGGGGTGAAAACCCTTTGAAAAGAAATTTTTTAAATTGTGAAGTTAATTATATTCTCATGAAGATTTACCTGATCGGATATATGGGCTCGGGAAAATCCACGCTGGGGCGAAAACTGGCAAAACATGCCGGAATGCAGTTCATTGATATGGACCACTACATTGAAGAACGCAATTGCAAAACCGTACCGCAAATTTTTGCCGAATATGGTGAAGCGGGGTTCCGCGAAAGGGAACGAAAAGCCCTGGAGGAACTTGCGGATTTTACTAATGTGGTCATTGCCACTGGCGGTGGTGCTCCCTGTTTTTATGATAATATCGATCTGATGAACCGCACCGGAAAAACCATTTATCTAAACATCGATCCAAAAATACTAGCCGCCAGGTTAATGCAGTCAAAAACCGAACGCCCCCTGATCAAAGGAAAATCAAGAGACGAGCTGATCCGCTTTATCGATGAAACCCTGAAAAAACGGCACGGCTACTATTCCCGGGCCCCCTACCGGATTACCCGGCCGGATATTGAACCGGAAGAAATCCTGGAGATGATCGGAAATGATTAATTCAGGCCTGCCTTTTCAAAAACCGGACTCCGGTCCCACCATCCATCCTGAAACCAGATTCAAACTGCCCGCCTGGTGTTCCCGTAATTTTTGAACCAGCACAAAAAACTGAATGCCACCCCCTTCTCTCCTATATGTGCTCAAAAACATTGATAGAAATCATATTTTAATCATTTTATTATTATTTTTGATCAAATTTTACAATTCTTTAACAAAAAACAGATTTTATGCTACAGTTTGTAAAAAACAATGATGCTCTTGGGAGTGTCAACAGGGGAGTCCCTTGCGAATCGGGATTATGTACCCTCTGTGATTCATCATGCAAAGGAAAATGCGAAACCTGGCTTTCATGCCTTGAGGGGCGTAAAATGCTTTATCCGCGGCGGTATGGAAATTCCACCTCAGGCGCGAACCAGGTCACTTCGGTAGGCATTGGTTATCACGCGCTGCGGGGCCAGGGGTATGCGTACGGTGCAAAGGGTTTGCCTGGCAACCTGACCGACGATCCGGATGATTGCATATTCACCAATGTGGACGTAAAGACCGAATTTGGAAACGAAATAAAAACCAAGTGCCGCATACCGATCATGACCGGAGCACTGGGATCGACTTTTATTGCTGCCAAGTACTGGCCCTCGTTTGCAGTTGGTGCTGCACTGGCAGGTTTTCCCATCGTGGTCGGGGAAAATGTGGTGGGTGTTGACCGGAAGTCGGTTTTAGAGAACGGACGGATTAAGGAAGCACCGGAACTGGAGCGGCGGATTGAGTATTTTACCCGCTATTACGACGGATACGGAGCCATCATCATTCAGATGAATGTGGAAGACGCCCGGAATGGGGTTGCCGAATACCTCATCGAAAAATACGGAAATGACATCATCATCGAATTGAAATGGGGACAGGGAGCAAAAAACATCGGTGGTGAAATTCAGGTCACCAGCCTTGATTATGCACAGTTTCTGAAAGACCGGGGCTACATTGTTGATCCCGATCCATACAATCCCGTTGTGATCCAGGGCTTCGAAAACCGTGCTGTAACCGCTTTCGCCCGGCACAGCCGCCTGGGGGCGACCAACATCCACACTGCAGATGCGGTTCGCGAAGACTTCATGAATACCGTAGGATACCTCCGGAAGCTCGGATTTAAGCGCATCTCCCTGAAAACCGGCGCCTACGGAATGGAAAACCTGGCCATGGCCATCCGTTTTGCAGCAGATGCCAAACTGGATCTTTTAACCATCGACGGGTCCGGAGGCGGAACCGGCATGAGCCCCTGGAACATGATGCAAAGCTGGGGAATTCCTTCGCTCCCACTTCACGCAAAAGCTTATGAGTATTGCCGTGTGCTGGAAGAACGGGGGATCAAGGTACCGGACATCTCCTTCGCCGGAGGATTTGCACGTGAAGACCATCTTTTCAAGGCCCTTTCACTGGGAGCTCCTTACAGCAAACTCGTTTGCCTGGGACGTGCACCCATGATCGCAGGATTCCTTGGAAGCAACATTGAGGCCACCTTCAACCTCGAACGGAAAGCAGAGCTTAACGGTCACTGGGAAAAACTCCCGCCTTCTGTAACCGAATACGGGATCTATCCGGAAGAGATCTTTTCAGAGTGGGAAACGGTCAGAAATAAAGTCGGAAAAGACGAAATGAAAAACATCCCCTTTGGCGCCGTGGCTATGATGGGATATGCCGATAAACTGACTGCCGGTCTGCAGCAATTCATGGCCGGTGCCCGGAAATTCCAACTCAACGAACTGACCCGCGATGATCTGGTCGCCGCCAACCGTGAAACAGCCGAAGTCACCAACATTCCATTCATGACCGATGCCCTTGATGAACAGGCACGGGCCATCCTTATGGGGGACTAATTTTCAAACCTGAAATAAAAATGAATCCCTTCCGGTATCCTTTTTCCGGAAGGGATTTTTTTTAACCAAAAAAAAGCCACCTGCCCGCTTTCCCGGCGGCCGGATGGCTTTTCTTTTCCCTTCGTATTCTTTTTACTCTCCTTCGCCCTGGTCAGGAATGGGCGGAGGGGCATTCTCCTGGTCATTTCCTTCACTTGTCCCTTCAGGCTGGGGTGCTGTGGTCGGAAAATCAGGAACCTGCGTGGGATCAACGGCCGTTTCGATTTGCTCCTGAACGCGGGATTGCTCCTCTGTCATCGTTTGCCGCGGAATAAAGGCGGAACCCATAATGGACAGAACCAATAAGGAAACGGCCAGTACCCAGGTGGCTTTTTCCAAAAAATCGGTTGTCTTGCGAACACCCATGACTTGGTTAGACGACTGAAAATTGCTAGCCAGGCCACCTCCCTTGGAGTTCTGAACCAATACAATCAGTATCAAAAGGATACAGACAATAAATATTAAAACGGTTACTAAAGTATACATTTTCAATTCAATTAAATATTCTTCAACTTTTCGATCTCTTCAATGCGGGTTGCAAAGTAAACACTTTTTTGCGGATATTTCAAGCGTAATTTTTTAAATGCCTCCAGGGCCTTATCGTATTTCTTTTGCTCAAAATAGATCATTGCCAGGGTTTCCGAAACCAGTTCATCCGGTTCAGCACCAGATTTTGCCACAATTTCATTTCCTTTTTCTTCAGGAGATTCCGGTTCGTCAGATTCCTCTTCCGGAGGCTGTTCCATTTTTATCGGGGCAGGACCGGATGAAAGAAACTGATCGATCAGGGAATCCTCCCGTCCTTTTTCCAGTTTATCCGCGGCGGAGGTTTCATCCGCAGCGGTCTCCCCGAAATAATAATCCGGTGCAGCCTTTTCCGGATAAAAAAATAAAAACCGCTGAAGCTGTCTCCGGTCAGGAATGATAACCGCCGCCCTTTTCAGGGCAGCTTCAAACCCTGGATCCCCGGTAATCTGCAGGTTTTTCAGGTATAGCATCCAGGCGGCCTGGAAATAGGGAAACGCCACGGTCAGACGCTCCAGCTCCGGCAATGTTGCTTCATTCAGCAACCGGGGATTATCTGTTTGTTGATAAAAATTTTCTTTTTGCATATTACCAGTTAGCAATGGTTGCATTAAAAATGTCTTCATTGAGCTTCTTAATGATCTCCGGAACCAGTCCGTCTTCCACATCGCTCAGTGAGCTGGTGCTGTCAAAATCTTCGAAGGCAGTAAAGGTTTGCTCCAGGTTCTGGTCGGGATTTTTGTTGTTCGTATATTTCAACTTCACCCGGATGGTCAGACGGTTCAAAGCAGCCCGGTCCTCCTGTTGGATAGACATGGGTTTTACCTCATAACCGGTAATTTGACCTTCAAAAATCAAATCCCCGTTCGATTCCATTTCATTCAGTGAAGTCTGCCGCTGGATCTTTTCCCGCAGGGCTTCGGTGAAGGTCTGGCTGAGGGTGGGATTGACAAGGCGGGCCCGGTTGGTAAAATAATATACCGAATATGTTTTCACATCGGGCGATATGTTGGCCCCTGTAAATGAATAAGAGATCTTGCAGGAAGGGAGCAACCCGCCCGCAAGCAAAAAAATCCCTGAAAGCAATAAAATTCGCTGAAACATCAATCAATTGTTTATGTCGTACTCCTTAATTTTCCGGTAGAGTGTCCGCTCTGAAATTCCCAGCTCGCGGGCCGCATATTTCCGTTTGCCATTGTGCTTGTCGAGAGCTTTCTTAATCAGTTCGATCTCTTTTTCTTCGAGCGAAAGCGACTCTTCCACCACCTCCTCCGTATCCTGGATGTTGCTTTTATCCAATTGCTGCAAATGCAACGATCTTGAAGCCCGGTCTTCAGAAGGCATTTCAACATCCTCTGAATCGTATAAATTTTGAATGATCCGGGCCTGATCTCCTGAAATCGGCGACTCCTTATTTTCCATCAGGTCAAGGACCAGTTTTTTCAGATCATTCATGTCGTGTTTCATATCAAACAATACCTTATACAAAATCTCCCGTTCATTGGCATAGGATGCTTCTTCCTTTTTGGAAAAAACGGCCGGAAGATTCTGGGAGGAAGCCGCCGGGAGATACTTTCTTAAAACGTCGGCTGTAATGTCCCGGTTTTGCTCAATAATGGAAATTTGTTCCGTTATGTTCTTCAACTGCCTGACATTTCCCGGCCACCGGTAATTGAGCAACAGGATGCGGGCCTCTTCATCAAGCCTTACCGGAGGCATCCGGTATTTTTCGGCAAAATCCCGGGCAAACTTGCGGAACAACAGGTGAATGTCATCAGGGCGCTGCCGCAATGGTAAAATATTGATGGGAACCGTATTTAACCGGTAAAAAAGATCTTCCCTGAATTTTCCCTCGTCAATGGCTTCCGGGATATTGACATTCGTGGCTGCAATTACGCGCACATCGGACTTAATCATTTTAGAAGAACCTACTTTGATAAACTCCCCCGTCTCGAGCACCCGCAGAAGCCTGACCTGGGTTGACAGGGGCAGTTCGCCGATCTCGTCCAAAAAAATGGTGCCGCCGTCGGCCTCATGAAAATACCCTTTCCGGTCGGCCAGCGCCCCCGTAAAAGCTCCTTTCTCATGTCCGAAAAGTTCGGAATCAATGGTCCCCTCAGGAATAGCACCACAATTCACAGCAATGTACTTCCCGTGCTTCCGGCTCGAAAAATGATGGATGATTTGCGGGAACATCTCCTTCCCGGTACCGCTCTCCCCCGAAATCAGCACCGAAAGATCTGTCGGGGCCACCTGAACCGCCACTTCAATTGCCCGGTTCAAATCGGGGGAATTTCCGATGATACCAAAACGTTGTTTTATTCCCTGAATATCCATGTTCATCTTGTTCGTATCCACTAGATCCGTTTTTCTTTCAGGCACAAATTTACAATTTTTCGCGGGTATACGTGATTTATAGTTTGCTTTTAACCTTTTTTGGACCCGGTTCCCTGCTGAATTTCCCCATATTAGCTATCTTTACACAAAAAAACAACATGAAATTCATAGCCATCATACCCGCCCGCTTTCAATCAACCCGTTTCCCGGGGAAACCACTGGCGATCCTGAAAAATAAACCCATTATCCAGTGGGTTTATGAAAATGCCGCCGCAGCACTGGAGGAGGTCTGGGTGGCAACCGATGACCAGCGCATTTTTGAAGCAGTGGAGCAGTTTGGAGGTAAAGTGTTAAAAACCAGTGGGATTCACCGGAGCGGCACCGATCGCTGCGCGGAGGCCGCACGAATTCTCGAAGGAAAGACCTCCTTCGATGGGGTTATCAACATTCAGGGGGATGAACCGTTCATCTGTGCCGAACAAATTGAAAAACTTACCGCCGCCTTCGGAAAAGACACCGAAATTGCCACGCTCATCAAAAAAATTGAAACCGCGGATGAACTTTTTAATCCGAATCGCCCAAAAGTCGTCATTGATAAAAATGATAACGCTTTGTATTTCAGTCGCTCCCCTATTCCTTTTGTCCGCGGGGAAAAGGAGAATAACTGGTTGATAGTGGCTGAATTCTGGGCACATATCGGAATGTATGGCTACGAAAAACAGGTGTTGCAAAAAATTACACAACTGCCCCATGGCAGGCTCGAACGGGTGGAGGCACTGGAACAACTGCGCTGGCTGGAAAACGGGATCAGAATAAAAACCGCCGTGACTGAACACCAGAGCATCGGTATCGATACACCGGAAGATCTGGAAAACGCGATTAAAATGATTCAGTAAAAAATTAGGCATGCTATTTGTTTTTGTGCAAGAGAAATGGTAAATTAATGCACCATGAAACATTTTTTTCTTCTGATAACAGGAATATTTTTGTTTTTGCCGGTCCTTTCAGGGCAGCCTGAAACGGAGAAAATGCAGAAGGCACCGGATATGCAAGAAAAAAAACTTTCGCCTTATGAACTCCGGGTTTATCCCAATCCCTGCAAGACAGGGTCCGTGACCCTGGAAATGGAAGAAAATGGGATCGCAGAAATACACCTCATCAACATTGCCGGGAAAGAGGTATTGCAGCAAAAAACAACATTCGAAACCCGGAAATACCAACTGAAACTCGACCAGGTGCCCAACGGCATCTATTTCCTCCGCGTCAGAACAAGCGAAAACAAAATTGTCATCAAAAAACTGATTGTCTCCTCGCTTTAATGCTCTTTTTGAAATAACACCACCCGGAAAGAGGGGCGAATTATCCCCGGCTGTAAAATCCCTGCATTTGCCATGGGCTGTCAGGCTTCTCCTTCCGCGCAGGCATTTCCTGAAGGATTTTCCTTAAAAAGGGGCAAAGATCCATGGATTTTTTATATTTATCCGCTGATTCGGGATCCGCTTTTAGGATTACGGACGCGGCCATTCTGATCCGGTGAGAGCAAAAAAACGGACCCGTGTTTTTTTGATTTTAAACAACCGATAATGAGTCATCTCCATATGAAAAATTTATTGATTTTAATTACAACACTGCTCCTTTCTACAGGAGTTGTGGCACAGGAAAACATTGAAGAGGCCCGGGATCAGGGGCCGGGGCAGACGGTTACTGTCAGCGGCATTGTTACCAATGGACCTGAACTGGGACCGATCCGTTATTTCCAGGATGAAACCGCCGGACTTGCGGCCTATGGTAGTTCACTCGGTGAATTGCAGCGGGGCGACTCGGTCACGATATCAGGCGCCCTGAAAGATTTTGAAGGGCTGCTGGAACTGGACCCTGTAACAACATTCACACGGCACGCTTCGGGGAAACCGTTGCCGGAACCCAAAGTACTGACAGCCGGCCAGATAGGCGAAGCGTATGAAAGCCAGCTGGTGCGCATTAACAACGTGTCTTTCGTAAATTCTTCGGGGACTTTCGAAGCGGAGACCAACTACACCCTCAGTGACGGGGAGAATACATTTGAAATTCGGATCGACCGGGAAGCGGAAGCTATCAAAGAAGAAAAGATTCCCTCCGGCACCATCGACCTGGTCGCGATCTGCTCCCAGTATAATAAATACAATCCTCCCGGCTACCAGTTGTTTCCGCGCGACATGAACGACATCATCCTCAAAGGAGCCATCAATATCCTCTCACCGGTGACGGTTCAGAACATCACCAAAAACGGTTTTACCCTGCAGTGGGAGACCGATGCGGAGGCAACACCGGAGGCCTTTTACGGGACGACGCCCGAGCCCGGGGGGTGGACCCAAAAGGTTACGGGCACCGTTACCCCTTCCAACGGAAATTACCTGCAGGAACTGAACTTTTCAGGCCTGGAGCCGGGGGAGGTGGTCTTTTCCCGCATCTACTCCTACCTTTCCGCCGACACTGCTTTTGCCCCCGTTGCAGCTTATGCCACCGAGTCCAACTCCTCCGGAAATATCCGCGCCTACTTCAACAGCAATGTGGATGCATCCTATGCCACCCAGACCGTTGCCCAAAATATCGGCCCCTACATGGATGACACCCTTGTCGCTGTCCTTGACCGGGCAACTGAATCCATTGATATGGCCATTTACAATATCAGCAGTATCAGCGGGGCCAGCATACCGGAAGCATTGAACCGTGCCCGCCGGCGGGGGGTGGATGTGCGGGTGATCACCTGCGGAAGCACCTCCCATTCGGGGGTCTATGACCTTGACGCAGCCATTCCGGTACTGGAAAGGCCCCGGGAGAATGACCGCAGCGGGATCATGCACAACAAATTCGCAGTCATTGATGCCAATACATCCAACCCCGACAAACCGCTGGTCTGGAGTGGTTCAACCAACCTCACCTACAACCAGATCCATTCCGATGCCAATAACATCCTGTTCATACAGGACCAGGCACTTGCCAGGGCTTACCAAATCGAATTTGAGGAGATGTGGGGCAGTGAGGGACTGCAGCCCGATGAAGCCCGGTCCCGGTTCGGGGAAAACAAGAAAGACAACACGCCCCATGAATTTATCATCGGCGGACAGCGGGTGGAATGTTACTTCAGTCCGTCGGACCAAACCAATCAAAAGCTGATCCATGCCCTTTCATCGGCCGATAAGAATATGAACGTGGCCACCATGCTCATCACCCGTACCGATATCGCCGAGGCCATCAGAAATGCCCGGGAAGGAGGGGTGGATGTCCATGTGCTCACCAATAAAGCGGACGATAATTCGGGAAGTGTGAACACCATCCTCAGCAGTGCTCTCGGCAGTTCCCATTATGTATTCGATGACGCTGCATCCGGTACAATGCATAACAAATATGCCGTCATTGATAATGATTCCCCGGGCCTTGATCCCCTGGTCCTTACCGGAAGCCATAACTGGAGCAACAGTGCCAATGAAACCAACGATGAAAATACACTGATCATTCATTCAGAGGATATTGCCAACCAATACTTCCAAAATTTTGCTGCCCGCTTTAAAATCAACAACGGCGTCCTGGCAACAGGAACCAACTTCCAGAAACGGCCTGTTACCACAACCTATCCCAACCCGGTGTCCGGCAGACTTTTTCTGCATTCCCCGCATACAATCGCTACTGTTGAACTCTTTTCCTCATCGGGCATGCGGCTGCTTCAAATTGAACCGGTTGATTCCCGCCAAGGGGAAATCGATATGCACCCGCGGAGGCCCGGATTGTATCTGCTGCGGATAACGCTCCAAAACGGCCTTTCAGAAACGGTCCGGATCATAAAAAAGTAACCCTCTCCATAAATACCACCCCCGCTTTTAAAAAATTGAATAATCATTTATTCTAATTATATTAATTAATTATCCATAAAA
>JAGYMR010000096.1 GCA_018400515.1 Tangfeifania sp. | reverse complement strand
CGGGTGAAGAATGGTATATCCATTTAAAAAATAACGGATTCTCTATCAATCTTTCGTAAAAGTTCATGAATTGATTTGATTATTTTACGCGGATAAGAGCAACGAACCCCGGAAAGGGGACACCATTTTTTTATGTTGCAGAGCAGCTTTTTTTTTCGGAAAAAAATTTTCGCTCCGGACCTGTTGATTTATCCGGACAATGGCACCGTTTTCGAATCAACTGCTTTTTAACATTGGAAATGCAGCGTTTATTTAATCGATTAAGCGTATTTTTGTGGGGTCAAACAGTAATATTTCCAGGTAAACTTCACAACTGCAAATTCCCGGAAGCGGAGATGAACGGACCGGTAGTCCGGGATTTTTGTCTATTCGTTCTCCTTAGGGGAGGTCAATTGCAACGGGTACACGCGTTATTAAAATACAGCAAAAAGCGGTGGAGGTCATGGGGACCCGCCCGCGGCCTGTTTTTTCAGGACCGGTTCAGCGTCCCATCTCCTTCACAGAAAATGAATGCGGAGCAACTGTTTTCAGGCTTTCTGCAGGCAGATGCGTCACAGGCACCGGGGAATTTGTCCTGAAGGGATCACGCCGGGCATAATTTTCAGCTGTACAACCGATATGAGTTACCGTAAAAACTTAAAATATCAACCAATGAAGCGAAAAATTTTAATTCCCCTGTTCCTGTGCCATGCGTTTTTCAAACCCGGAACCGCTGCTTCACCGGAGGGGCCACTGAATATTCTGCTGTTCACTGCCGATGATCTCGACCGGAATTCGCTGGCCTGTTATGGTTCGGAGGTTACGGACATCTCTCCCCATATTGACCGTTTTGCGGCGGAAGGGGTCCGGTTCACCCATGCCTATGTCAACAATTCCATCTGCGCCCCCAGCCGGGCCATTCTGGCCACCGGCCTTTACGGGCACAACAGCGGGGTCATGGGATTCATGAAAATGGAAAAAAACAGCGGAATTCCACTTATCATGGAGCTGTTAAGCAAGCGGGGCTACCGCACCGGCGTTTTGAGCAAGATCAGCCATTCCACTCCGAAAAAGGCTTTTGAATGGGATTATGCGGTATACCGGAACGATCTGGGGAACGGAAGGAGTCCGGCGCTCTATTATGAAAAAACGGCCGAATTTCTCCGGTCCTGCCAGGCCACGGGCAGGCCGTTTTACCTGATGGTCAATTCCAATGATCCCCACCGTCCCTTTTTCAATCCGGAGGAACCGCTCAAAAACGGTATGGAGAACCCCTCCCGGATCTATTCAGAAAAAGAGGTCCCTGTTCCTGGATTTCTGCCCGATCTGCCCGGGGTTCGTAAGGAGGTCAGTCATTATTACAATTCGGTCAAACGGCTTGACGATACTTTTGGAAAAGTGATGAAAGCCCTCGACGAAACTGGCTTCCGGGATAATACGCTTGTAATATTCATGTCTGATAACGGAGTTGCCCTTCCTTTTGCCAAATGCGATAATTATTATGCCAGCAGCAGGACCCCCTGGATTGCCCGGTTGCCCGGGATCATTGCCCCGGGACAGGTAAATGACACCCATTATTTTTCGGAAGTGGACTATCTTCCGACCATTCTGGAGGCTTTAGGCATGCCAGCTCCGGAGCGACTGGACGGCAAATCCCGCTGGCCGCTTTACCTGGGGCATGAACAAAAAAATGACCCGTTCATCTATACCCAAATCGATAATAAATCCGGCGGCAAACCAATGCCCATGCGGGGAAAGTCGGTTCCAATGCGGGGCATTCAAAACGGCCGTTATTTGTATATTTTCAATGCCTGGGTGGACGGCAGGCGCATTTATGCCAATAACAATGAAGGGCTGACCATGAAAGCGATGGAGGAGGCAGCCCCCGAAAACCCGGAAATCGCGGAGCGGGTCCGTTTTTTCCGGTACCGCACCCCGGAAGAGTTCTATGACCTGAAAGAGGATCCCGACTGCCTGAACAACCTCATCGAAGATCCTGCACGGAAAAATGAGATAAAACAGATGCAAAAAATGCTTATCAAAAAGATGCGCAAATCGGGGGACCCCTTGCTGAAGGTGTTTAAAAAAAGAGAACACCCTGGCAAAATCCTTACGCTGCTTTATGAGATCTACCCGGGACTCCGGCGCGTGGATGAACGGGGGGAGAACCCAAAAGAGCGTTGAGAAAATTAATGCCCCCCTGAGCGGTGGCGCTTCTTTTTTTAATATACAGCGTTGAGATACATCCATAAAACTAAATTTTATTCCAATGAAACGTTTTTTCCTGTGTTTACCCCTTTGGGCGGCACTCGTTGCGACCCTTTCGGTGCCCTCCTGCAGCGGCACCGGCTCATCAGCAACCCCTTCCCCACCCAATTTTATTATTATTTTTACCGATGACCAGGGGTACCATGACCTCGGATGTTTCGGTTCGGAAACAATAAAAACCCCGGCCATTGACAAAATGGCCTCAGAAGGACTGATGATGACCAGTTTTTATGCCCAGCCGGTATGCGGTCCCTCAAGGGGAGCCCTGCTTACCGGGCGGTATCCGCTGCGAATTGGCGGTGGCTGGCGAACCAACCCGGAAGAAATAACCCTTGCCGAAATTTTGAAAAAAGCCGGTTACACCACCGGGTGTATCGGCAAATGGGACATTTCACAAAGGAGATACCAGGAGGGACTTGTCCCCAATGATCAGGGATTTGACTATTTTTTCGGCACCCTTGGTGCCAACGACCGGGGGAGGATCGATCTTTACCGGAACCGGGACCTGCTTTTCCCGACCAATGACATGGCTTCCCTGACAAAGATGTATAGCGACGATGCCCTCCGGTTCATAAACAACAATCGCGATCAACCCTTTTTTCTCTACCTGGCCCACACCATGCCCCATGTGGTTATCGACGCCTCTCGCGGTTTTAAAGGCCGGTCAGAAGGAGAACTTTACGGGGATGTGATTGAGGAGATTGACTGGAATACAGGGCGTATATTCGGGCTTCTTGACCAGCTTGGGCTCGATGAAAAAACCCTTGTGGTTTTCCTCAGTGACAATGGTCCCTGGTCCAACCGGGAGGCGGTCTACAGGGAAAGGCACAGGGGGCAGAAAGCAACGGGCAGCGCTTTTCCGCTGCGGAGTGCCAAGGGCTCGCCTTATGAAGGGGGATTCCGGGTGCCCTGTGTTTTTTGGGCACCCGGAATGATTGCTCCGGGAGGGGTCAGCCGGCAGATGATGGCTTCGATCGATATCCTACCCACGTTTGCAAAACTGGCGGGGGTTTCTCTCCCCGGCGACCGGATCCTTGACGGACGCGACCAGTCGGAACTGCTTCTGGGGAAGAAAGCGACCGGGGCACGAGAGCTTTTTTATTACCATATTAAAGGGGAATTGCAAGCCGTCCGCAAAGGGAATTGGAAACTGCTCCTGCCCAATCCCACCATGGGATATGCTTATGTAAAAGATCCGGAACGTACTGAACCGGAGCTGTATGATCTCGAAAAAGATGTGGGGGAAAAACACAACCGCGCAAAAGAATTTCCGGAAATGGTGGAACAAATGCTTCAACTGGCCCGGGAGGCCCCCAACAGACCGGAAGATACCGGTCCCTGACTCCTTTCAACCAGAAGGCGCTATTCATGGATCCGTCCTCCGCTGATGCGCAGGACAACATCCGTGGCATCCTTCAGTTTGATAACACGGTGGTTACCACCCGAAACAGGCTCCAGCTGTTCTTTTTTCCCGGAAAGAATATTCATCGCGGTCACCCTGAAATTTCCCGTGGCATTTGTCAGATCCAGGCAAACATCGCCTCCCTTTTCACTGAAAATCAAATATTCGTTCCCAAAACGGCCGCACTGGATACTCCCACCCGGTTGTACAATTTTATCCGCTGCCGGGGAAAATTGTAAAATATCCAGTCCCTCCACAAACGTTTTAAAATATTGCATGCATTGAAGCCCTTTGTCATGCTCCATTAAATATTTATAAACCGTTTGTTTATTGCGGCGGGCCCTGGCCGGAACGAAAACGGCATCCATTTCATGGCCGCGCATCAGGCTTCCCATGGTTGGAAATGCCAGGCCGGCAATAAAATTCCTGTAGGTATTCTGTATGCCGGGTTCCAGTCCCTCAATGCTTTCGTACCAGTATTCTTCAAACCAGAGCGGTTTTTTGTACTGCCGGTAATCGCTTGTCAGTTGGTATTGTTCGTTGTCCTCTGCTCCGCCACTCCGGAATATCTGAACACAAAGGTAATCGATATTCTTATCGGTGGCAGTTTCCCGGTCAATGGAGGTATGATGGCTGCCAACGGGATGGTTATAAGGATCCTCCTCCTTTATCAGTTGTGCCATGGCCCTTGTATTTTCCACCCATCCGGCCCATGGCGGGGATGTTTCATTCACTTCGCCGTAAAGGACCCAGCGGACATTAAAAGCTGCATACCTGCGCACACAATACCGAAACCAACGGTCGTTGGAAGCTTTAGTGGGAAAATAGGAGAACCATCCAGAATTTTGGGGAAATCCGCCGATGGTCAGTCCCATCATAATGCCCTGTTCATTGGCCATCCGCACCCATTCATCCAGCCGGTCAAAAAAAGGCTCATTCAGCTTTCCGTCCGCAGGGGCGCCATGAAAAGGTTTTATTCCTGCCCGGTCGTAAATTCCCAGCCAAATACACCCTAAAAAAGTATTAAAGCCACGGTCTTTCAAAGCCTGCACCCACTCCTTCCACTCTCCGGTATGGAATTCCTCGGAAAATGACCACTGGGTGTCACCAACCGGAAGGAAAGGAGTGCCGTCGCTCAGTTTCCACCCATAGCCCGCTGCTTCCAGAAAACCGTGCCGCAGCGGATTCTTGCGGACCGCCTTTCTGGACGAAGCGACCGCCCTGAACGATCCGCTGATCCCGTTTAAGCCGGGATCTGCTGAATACGTGATCCAGGTCCACCGGCCCTCTTCCTTTGGAGCGAACCGGACGGAAAAGACACTTTCCCCGTCCCAGTAACCCTCTACCCGGATGGATTGGCCGTCCGGGCCCTGAAAGACAGCAGAAACGGCAGGCCCGTCCGTCCAGGGATTTTCTCCGGGATCTTCTGCTTCCATATGAAGTTCAAAAACCGTATATAATGGCACCTGCCGGGCAGGTTTGTTGAGCAGTCCGCCCGCTGCATGGGCGGCCAGCGAACAGCTGATTAAAAAAATGCATGCAGCAAATAATAGCTTTTTCCGCCGGATAATCTTTTGTTCCATTTGCGTTGATTTTTTTTTGATCTTACCAGGGGAGCGATTTTCCCATAGGGGCCCTGTTAATTTATTTTCTAAAAAGAGGATCCTGAAAATTAAAAGGGACGAAACCGGCAGGTGTTATAGAACATATTTCATAGCAGCAAATCCCTGGCCAGGAGAATTTCATAGACGTTTTACTCCGCCTTTTTTCCGGGCAGCACCCTGGAAGGGAGATCAACTACCGTTTTGAACAGATCAGGAAGAGATCGAGAATGGTTTTCTCCATTTTTTCCCGCATAAAACTTAACAACCGGTAAATTTGTTTTTTCACCGCATCCGGTTTCAAATGGAGCAATTTGCCCATCTCCCGGTAAGTCAGCCCGCTGTTAAATTTCAGAAACAGCAGTTCCCGCTTTCGTGCATCAAGGTTCTGGAGTTCCTTTTTTAAAGTTAGCATTTGCTGATCCGAAAATTCATGGTCCGTCTCTTCCAGTGAAAATACCAGGTCGAATTGTTCGGTCATCTGCCCGGAAAAACTAAAGCGGTGCTTCTGCTTTAACTTCCGGATAATGATCCGCTTCAGGGCTTTAAAAAGGAAATATTCCAGGGATTCCGGTTTTCGCAGATCTGCCCCGCACGAATGAATATGAATAAAAAGATCCTGCACAGCATCCTGTAACAGGGCCCGGTCGGAGGTAATGCGGGCTCCGTAGGAAAAAAGAACATCCACAAATTCCGTATAGATGGTTTCGAATGCATTCCGGTCACCTGCCCGGAATTTCTCCCAGACTACCTTCCAGTAATCCCTGTCAAGCGGTGCTTTCATTTCTCCTGGTTTAACAAATCAAAAAGATGTGTTCAGGCAGACTCAGGGAAACCCGATAAACGTCTGCCCGGCTTTTTATCCCTTTTTTCCGTGGATCCGGAATTAATTCAGCCAGTGGTCATTACTCTTTTGGATTTCACAAATGTTATGTGATTCACATTTTTACCAGCCATTAACCCGGAGCTAAAATAACAAAAAATCCCATGGAAAAACACACCTGATTAATTTATTGATAACCAATATCTAAATAAAAAAACTTTTTTCAAAATGCTTTTCCATTGCATTTTTGCGGATTTTTCTCCCCTGTTGAAACGAGCACCCGGGATTTTTCCCTTTTCTGCAGGGATTTTATTGTTGCGGATCCCGGGAGAAGGCTGGTGGATAATGGTCGCAAGGCATTCCGGTCTTTTGCCGTGCACGCACATATTTTGCTCCGGATGATTGACAAAGCGAGGCCGAAAACGTTCAATTGATATGCTGAAAAACGATCTCCCGCAGTCCCGCGACCCGCTGGTTTTCCGGATCAATATAAATTCGCACGGTCAGTTTCCCGTCGGTTACCTTAACGATCCGTTCGGTGGTCCACTCCGCCTGTCCGGGATTCAGGGAAAACCGGCCGGCATCCACCCCTTCAAAGGTTATTTTTTGCCAGCTGGGCAAATACAGGTCCCCCACCTCTGCCCGGATCCGGTAGGTGCCGTTCTGCACGTTGATTTCAAAGTCGAAAAAATTTTCAGGATTTTTGCATGCTGCCGCGGAACCTTCAAACAATACTTTTCTGAGTCGTGCATTGCCATCCCCGTTTTTCATTGCCCACTCCACCTTTTCGGCGGGATTCCATCTTCCAAGCTCCCATCCTTTTCCCGAATAGGGTTCAAAAGCCATCACATTTTTCTGGTTCCGGTTAAGGTCGCGGCGACGGCCAAAGTAGATCCTCCCTTTTGAAAAGGTTTTGGAATAGCCGGTCGTTTGCCGGAAATACAATTCATAAAGCTGGGGAAAACCATTTACCAAATTATTATAGCGGCCGGACCAGGGGGGCACGGAATCGGATTTCAGCACGGCAAAATGCAGGTTTCCCCAGACCTCGTCTCCCCAGATGGTGCCCAGGATCTCACCGGGGAGGAGTGTTTGCCCTTCTCTCACCGCAAGGTTTTTACGGTAAAGGTGTTCATAAAGATAAAAAATGCCCGGTGTGGATTCACTCTCCAGTAAAACAGCCGCTTCATTTTCGGTCATTCCTTCCCGCCGGGATTCAATCCATGCCACACGGCTTTTTTCCGGGGCCACCAACCAGTGTTTCTCTTTACCCCGCGCATCGTGCAGGTCAAAGTCAATTCCCGGGTGCGTGCCGGGGTCGCTGGTTTCCGCCGCCGGACCGCCTCCCTGATATGAAAAGAGATAACTGGATTCTTCGGTACTCCAGACAAAACCACCGGAGAAACTCACCGGAAATACATACCGGTTAATGTCGAGCAGCGGGCCCTGAAAATCCGATAAACAGATAAGGGCATCTTTCTTCAGCAACCCGTGAATCTTTTTATTAACCGCCAGTTCTTTTACAAATTTATTGTCGGCCACAAAAACCCGCATGCCATTGACCAGCTCAGGCAAAGCGCGCCGGCTCACCCGGAGCCAAACCGTATCGCTGCCGATTTTCAGCTGGTTGTAATGGTTCTGCAGCTGCAGCAACCGGACCTCCTGGCCCCTGAAGGTTACGGACTCCCCCTTGTCCAGGTTATAGTAAAAGCCGTTTCCCCAGTGAAAGGAAGGAGATGCATTTTGGGCATCCGCCCCGGTCAGCAGAGATGCAAAAAAGATGATAATGGATAATCCGTGTTTCAATTCGCCGCTTTAAATTCCTTGTCATTCATTGAAAACGGAACCTCCTCCGCTTTTTTTTCTAAAATTTGCTGAAACTTTTCTTTCAAAATCCGTTCCGTTTTTGTCAGCTCCTGGAGAGGTGACTTTTCGAGGGGGTCAGCGGCCGTATGATAGAAGCGGCCGTCCCTGTACAGCTTGTATTCCGGATTCATCACCCAGCGGTCATGTTTAAACCTTCCCCAGCGGGGGGAATAATGGATAAAAATCTCCTCTGGAATCTTTTCTTCTTTTTTTTTCGATAACAGCGGCAGAAAACTATGTCCGTCGGAGGTGTATTTTTCGGTTGCGATCCCGGCTGCCTCGCACAGCGTGGGTAAAAAATCATTAAAGGAGATCAGGGTGCTGCTGCTCCGGGGCTTTTGAATCTTTTCAGGCCAGTGGACGATCAGGGGTACATGGTTTCCCGAATTGATGGAAAGACCTTTTCCTCCCCGGACAGTCCCCTGTTGCGTATCTGAAAAAATCTGCCGGTTGGTTCCGTTATCGGCGGTAAAAATGAGGAGGGTATTTTCCCAAACCCCTTCTTTTTTCAATTTTTTTTCGATCTGCCCGATGATTTTATCGGTATACGCCATCATATCGGTATAAAAGGTAGTATCCCTCACATATCTTTTCGATGGATCCTTCCATTCCGGGGAGTCGGGGGTCGGCACAAAAGGGCCGTGTACCAGGACCATGGGATAGTATACAAAAAAGGGTTCCCCGGCCTTTCGCTCAATATAGTCACAAATATAGTCGGCAAAAATTTGCGGACCGTAAGCGTCAGGATTGCGGGGCAGATCTTCGCCGTTCTCTGTAATCAGGGGATTGGCAAACCTTTCTCCTTCGGAACGCGCATGGTGCAACTGCCATAAACAGTACTCCTCAAAACCGAAATGATGGGGGCGGCGGGTATCCTGGTTCCCCGGATTATTCCGGTTCAGTCCGTTCAACTGCCATTTTCCGGCAATGCAGGTGGCATAACCGGCCGCCTGAAGGATATTTCCAAAAGTCGTCTCTTCAGGGTTTAAGTACCCGAAATCCTCATAATTCCGGAAATTGTACTTCCCGGTCATGATTTTCACCCGCGAAGGGGTACACAAGGGTTGCGAAAAACAGTGCTCAAAACGGATCCCTTGTCCGGCGAGCCGGTCGAGGTTGGGGGTCCGGTATTCGGTGCTTCCGTTGCATCCCAGGCACTCATACCCCATGTCATCGGCCATGATCAGGACAATGTTGGGAGGGGTTTCCTGCCGGCAGGAGGAAAAAGTTAAAAATGCTGTTAATGCCATCGAAAGGGGAAAAGCAATTTTTTTGAAAATGTTCACAGGTCGCATTGGTTGTAAAATTTTATCCGGTTTTATCCGGAAGAATTATTTTTTAAGTTGATTGCAGAAGATTGGAACGGGTTTAATATTTCCAGGCCAGACAATAAATCCGTGCCCTCCAAAACAACCGAGTAAATACAGGTTTTTTATCAAAATGTTGGTTACGGACGGTTCATTTTTGGTTCAGTGGCCTTCAGAAGCATCTGCAGCATATTACCTGTG
>JAGYMR010000095.1 GCA_018400515.1 Tangfeifania sp. | reverse complement strand
GAAACCCGGAAAATGATGAAAATGGTTTCCCAGGGGAAAAACATGAAGCAAATGCTCGGATCGATCAAACAACCCGGGGGCAAATTTTAAAGGGATACCCTGCATTTGACAGCAATCAAAACAATTAAATCCAAACATCCCATGCAAATCATCGACGGAAAAAAAGTGGCTGCGGAAATGAAAAGTGAAATAGCCGAAAAAGTGCGGCAATTGAAAGCGAATGGGGGCAGGCCCCCCCATCTTGCAGCAGTACTGGTCGGACACGATGGAGGGAGTGAAACCTATGTGGCCTATAAAATCAAAGATTGCGAGGCGGTAGGTTTTATCTCATCGCTTATCCGGTTTGAAGAGACAGTCAGCGAAGCAGAGTTGCTCGCCAAAGTGGACGAACTGAACCACGACAACGATGTGGATGGGTTCATTGTCCAGTTGCCCCTTCCCGCCCATATCAGTACCCAAAAAGTGATCGAGACCATTGACCCCCGGAAAGACGTGGACGGTTTTCACCCCGAAAATATCGGCCGGATGGTGATCGGACTGCCGTCATTTGTTTCCGCCACTCCGTTCGGGATCGTTGAATTGCTGAAAAGGTACCGGATTGAAACCTCCGGAAAAAACTGTGTGATCGTAGGCCGGAGCAATATTGTGGGGCGTCCTTTGAGTATTCTGATGTCGCAAAAATCAATCAATTCGACCGTTACCGTCGCCCACAGCCGGACCAAAAACCTGGAGGAACTCTGCCGTAATGCAGATATTCTGGTAGCGGCACTGGGAAGTCCTGAATTTGTGAAAGGCAATATGGTAAAAACGGGAGCAGTTGTCATCGACGTGGGTACCACCCGCATAAAATCGGACAAAACAAAATCGGGTTGGAAACTGAAAGGAGATGTCCTTTTTGAGGAGGTATCGGAAAAATGCTCCTGGATAACCCCTGTTCCCGGTGGTGTGGGACCAATGACCCGGGTTTCGCTCCTGCACAATACCTGGCTTGCCGCCACTGGTAAGATTTACTCCCCCGCGCCGGAGTAACAGTAACCGGCGAATCAACCCGGGTCCTTCCAGAATGAGATCCGGAATCCGCAGTCCCCTCCGTTCCTGCTTCAGGGTAAAATATTTTTTAGAATCAATTTAAATTAGTTGCCATAACCGGCATTATTGGAAAAATCGGAAGGATTATTCTCCTTCCGCGGTTGATTTTTGAATTATTTTCCTATTTTTGGATTAATATCAAAAAAATTAAATCGAAAATAAACTAGCATGGAAAGCGTTGACAGCAAGGAGGAAAAGAAAAAAACAGAAGAAAGGTTCAGACAGGAAATTCATTCCAAAGTCATCAGAGCAGGGAAGAGGACTTATTTTTTCGATGTAAAAAGTACGCGGAACGATGAGTACTATTTAACCATTACCGAGAGTAAGAAGAAATTCACCGAACCCGGTAAATTTCATTACGAAAAACACAAATTATTTCTTTACCAGGAAGATTTTGACAAGTTCAGTGAAAGCCTGCAGGAGGTTATTCGGTTTATCCGCGAAAACCAACCTGTTGAACAGGCCGGTGAGAAAGAGGCGCCGGCGGAGGAATCAAAAAACGAAACGGTTAGTGTTGAAAACGGGGAAACAGGCAAAGACTTTACCGATGTAGCGTTTGACGATATTTAATCTTTCCGGGAACATCATCTTTTACTTTTCCAGATCGCTCAATTCAAGCCAGCGAAATTCTTTTTCGTCGAGCCGGGATTTTATTTGTCCCAGTTTTTCCGATTTTTCCATCAGGGCTTCATGCCCCAGCTTTCCTGAATTCAAATCTTCTTCAAGGGCTGCTTTCTCTTTTTCAAGGGTTTCAATGGTTTCTTCCAGAAGGGCCATTTCCCGTTTTTCTTTAAAAGAAAGTTTCCTTTTTCCGTTTTCCGGAGAAAAAGAAGATTTTCGTTTGGGCTTATGGGAGCTTTTCTTTTCCGCAGGTTGATTTTTTTCCTTTTGCGAATCTTCCAGACCTTTACGGTAGGTGGAGTAATCTCCCGGGAAATCGGAAATTTTCCCGTCTCCTTCAAATATAAATAAATGGTCCACGACCTTATCCATGAAGAAACGATCATGGGAGACCACCACTACGCATCCTTTAAAAGATTTCAGGTACCCCTCAAGAACATTCAGGGAGATGATATCAAGATCGTTGGTAGGTTCATCAAGGATCAGAAAGTTGGGGTTTTGCATCAGAACCGTACAGAGATAAAGGCGCCGTTGTTCTCCCCCGCTCAGTTTTTCAATGTAATTGTACTGCATTCGCGGCGGAAAGAGAAACTGGTTGAGCATCTGCGCGCTGGTCATTTTTGTACCATCCTCAAAGACAATGAATTCTGCAATCTTATTTACGGCATCAATCACCCGTTCGCCGGGATCGAAAGCGATCCCCTCCTGCCTGTAATAACCAAACCGGACGGTTTTTCCGATCTCAACATGCCCCGTGTCGGGGGGGATCCTTCCGGTGATCAGATCGAGGAAAGTGGTTTTCCCCGTGCCGTTATTCCCTGCGATCCCGACCTTTTCGTACCTCGAAAATTTATAGGAAAAATTTTTGATGAGTGTCATGCCGGGAAAAGATTTGGAAAGGCGGTCCATTTCAACGATTTTCTTTCCCAGCCGCGCTGATTTAACCTCAAGCGCCATTTTTTCTTCCCCGAAATTTTGAGAAGCCTTCTCCTTCAGTTCGTGGAAGGAATCCACCCGGTATTTGGCTTTATGCCCCCGTGCTTTGGGCATGCGTCGCATCCATTCGAGTTCTGAACGTAAAAGATTTTTGGCTTTGACCACTCCGGTTTGTTGCTGTTCGATTCGTTCACTCCTCTTTTGAAGAAACAGCGAGTAGTTGCCCCGGTAACGGTAAATCCGGTTGTCTTCCATCTCAATGATCTCATTGCAGATGCGATCCAGAAAATAGCGGTCGTGGGTAACCATCAACAGGGTCGCATTGGATTTTCCAAGGGTTGCCTCCAGCCATTCGATCATATCCAGATCGAGGTGATTGGTAGGTTCATCCAGGATCAACAGGCGGGGCTTGTTGATAAGGACCTTCGCCAATGCCAGCCGCTTTTTTTGTCCGCCTGAAAGCTGTCCGACCGGCTGTTCCAGATCGGAAATTTTTAACCGGGTAAGTACCTGCCTGATCTCCACCTCCGCATCCCAGGCATTGAGTTCATCCATCCGGACGGAGATCTCCTGGACCTTCTGCTGGTCATTATGAGCGACGGCAAGCTCAAATGCCTGAACCGTCCGCAGTTTTTCATTGTCGGCTTTAAAAATCTCCTGGTGAACGGTGTGTTGGGAATCCAACCGGAGATCCTGTTCAAAATATCCAATATCGATGTCATTGGAAAGGGTGAGGGTGCCCGAATCGGGAGAATCTTTCCCGGCAAGGATATCAAGCAAACTTGACTTCCCTGTCCCGTTCCGGGCGATCAAAGCTACCTTTTGCCCCTCAAAAAGGGTAAAGGATATGTTTTCAAAAAGCAGGAGTTCGCCCCAGCGCTTCGAAAGGTTCTCTGCTTGCAGTAAAGGTTTCATTCGTTGGAATTATTCTCCGGTTTCCAATTTGATTTAAATCTTGTGCAAAAATAGGAAATGATCAAAATAAACAGGAAAACCCATTCATTAATAATTTTAAATTATTTTTGGGCAAACAAAAAGCATGCAAAAACAGGAATTATTTGACTATGTGATCCGCTATTTTGAGGCGACCATGCCCGTAGCAGAGACCGAACTGAAATACAGCAATCCATTTCACCTGATTGTTGCGGTCATTCTTTCGGCTCAATGCACAGATAAAAGGGTGAACATGATAACGCCGGCTTTGCTTGACCGTTATCCCGGCCCCTGCCAAATGGGGGAGGCAAAGCCGGAAGAGATCTACGAATATATCAAAAGCTGTTCCTACCCCAACAACAAGGCAAAACACCTGGTAGGCATGGCCCGGAAATTGACAGCACTTTTTAACGGGGAAGTTCCGGATGACATCGATGAGCTGCAAAAATTGCCGGGCGTGGGCAGAAAAACCGCCAGTGTCATTGCATCCGTCATTTACCAGAAACCCGCTTTGGCGGTCGACACCCATGTTTTCAGGGTGGCTGCACGTATTGGACTGAGCACAAAAGCCAAAACACCGCTGGCAACCGAAAAGCAGCTGATGGAATACATTCCTGAGAAGCTGATCCCCAAAGCCCACCACTGGCTCATCCTGCACGGACGGTACACCTGCCTGGCCCGGAAACCAAAATGCGGAACGTGCGGATTAACAAACGTATGCAACTACTACCGGCAAAAAGAACAAGAATAGAATCTATCCCAAAAAAAGGAGGCTCAGGGCCATCACGGCCATTCCGCCCACAAGGCCAAAAATACCCCAGTGGTGTTCCCCGTACTCTTCGGCCGAAGGGAGCAGTTCATCGAGGGAGATAAAAACCATGATACCCGCAACGGCAGCCATGGTGCTCCCCAGAATAACAGACGAGTTATCCGTATTTAAAAACGGCATTAGTATCAAAAAGGCCAAAAGGGCACCTACCGGTTCTGCCAGTCCGGAAAGGAAAGAGTAGCAAAAAGCTTTTTTTCTGCTGCCGGTGGCATAAAATATTGGAACCGAAACGGCGATCCCCTCGGGGATGTTATGGATGGCAATGGCAATGGCAATGGCAATCCCTACTGTTGGATCATTCAGTGCGGTCATAAAGGTGGCGATCCCCTCAGGAAAGTTATGAATGGCAACCACCAGGGCCGTCAGAATCCCCATCCGGTAAAGTTTTGAGTAACGCTCCTGATCCTGGCGGCTGTTTCCGCGTAGCTCCTCAAGCGAATGCATTTCATGCGGGTTCTCAAAAGAGGGAATAAATTTGTCGATCAGACCAATAAGCAAAATTCCCCCAAAAAAAGCCAGAAGGGTGTAGAAGGTTCCCTGAAACTCCCCGTAACTGCCTATGAAATTTTTCTTGGCCTCAGCAAAAATCTCAACAAATGAGATGTAGATCATCACGCCGGCAGAAAAGCCAAGGGAAACGGTCAGCAGCTTGGTATTGGTCCTCCGGGCAAAGAAGGCAATGGCACTCCCAACGCCTGTTGAAAGTCCGGCAAAAGCTGTTAAAGCCAAAGCATACAAAATGGCAGTACTCTCCATAACAATCGTGTTTGGTTTCCAAAAATAGCAAAAAGAAAAGATTTACCTGCCGGAGCAACATATTTTTCCATGTCCCGGAAAACATGCACAACATCATGGCTGAACCCCCAAACTTAAAATATTGAAACAGGGCCTTTGAAATTTTCCCAAACTTTGTACTTTTGCCTTCTTTTATTTTAACTCTTAAAAATAAATTTAGAATTATGGCTTATAAGATTTCTGATGAATGTATTGCTTGTGGGACGTGTATTGATGAATGTCCGGTGGATGCCATCTCGGAAGGGGATATCTATGTGATCGATCCCGATCTTTGTACCGATTGCGGATCCTGCGCTGAAGTATGTCCGGTAGATGCTATCTCAATCGACGAATAGTCATTCCACAGTAAAAAAACGGAACAGGCTGTCCAGGGAGCCCCGGAAGCTGTTGCTCAGGACTTGTGGCGAAACTTTGTTTTCCCCGGGAAATCAGAAAATTCACACCGATCCGGAGCAATAACCCAATGGAAAAACTTCCGCTTTGGACAGCTTTTTTTTGTCCCCAACGAAGGCCCGGGCAGTGTCCCGGGGGTTACTGCCGGCCGGAAATAAAAATTTCAGGTTTTTTTCGCAAGGACGGATCCTGCCGGCAGGTGCAGGGTACTTTAAAATCCGTTCAGGTCCATTAAGACGGTGGGGATCAGCAACAGGAATCCCAAAAAGATCAGGAGGGCCACGAAGGGTGCGGCCCATTTAAACCATTTCTCATAAGGAATTCGTGCTACTCCCAGAACGCCGATAAGCACTCCCGATGTGGGGGTGATCAGATTGGTAAACCCATCGCCAAACTGAAATACAACGACGGTCGCCTGCCTGGATATTTCGAGCAGGTCAGATATCTGCGACATGATGGGGATGGTCAGTGCAGCCTGCCCCGATCCCGAAGGAATGAAAACATTCAGCAGGGTCTGTATAAGGTACATGACCCCCACCGAGCCTACTTTCCCTAAATCCTGCAGAGGTTGTGACACATAATAAAGAATGGTGTCAATAATATTTCCGTCCCCCAGGATCACGATGATTCCGCGGGCAAGGCCAACAACCAAAGCGGCCGGAAGAATATCCTTTGCGCCTTCAAGAAAGGACTTTGTAATGCCGTTACCGGATTTGCCCGCCGCAATGCCGGAAAAAATCCCAAGGGCCAGGAAAAGTGTGGCAATCTCTTTGACATACCATCCGTACCCCATGACACCAATGATCAAAAAAACAATGGTAAAGATCAACAAACTTAAAATGAAATAATGAACCGTTTTCCGGAGAGTCAGGATCCCTGAAAGAACAAAAAAAGCGGTAGCCACCGGTACTGCGGGAATCCTGATTACACTGTTTCCGAAACGGAGCACATTCATGGGATAAAACACCGAAAAAAGGACCAGAATCAGGGAGAGAACAACAAATGATATCCAGGCGGCCCGGGGAACACTGGGAGTGAACCCACTTCCTGACTCCCTGTTTCGCTCACGCCAATAGGCATCTTCTTCGTACACAGGCGATCTTTCCGGATTCTTCCGGATCCGTTTTGCATAGTACAGCACATAAGAAAATCCCACCACATTAAGGATACCCCACATGAATATCCGGTACTCAATTCCCGAGAAAAGCGGAATATCGGATAACCCCTGGGCAATGCCAACGGTAAAGGGATTTAAAAAAGCTCCGGCAAATCCAAGGGCCGCAGCAACAAAGCAGAGCGAAACCCCTACAATGGAATCGTACCCCATGGAAATGGCCAGCGGCACAAAAATAATGGTAAAAGCAATGGTCTCTTCGCTCATCCCGAAGATAGCTCCAAAAAGACTGAATATCAACATTATTCCGGCAAGAATAATATTATAAACCCCCACTTTGCGAAGCCATTTCGACCGCTCCCACTTCCTGGAGACCTCCAGAAAGGAATAGATACCGATATCAATGGCTTTGCTTTCGTTCATAATCCAGAAAGCACCGCCAATCATAAGAATAAAAGCGATGATATGGGCGGTGCTTACAAATCCGTCGAAAAAACTTGAAAAGACCTGCCAGGTCTGAACATTGCGCTCAATGTAATGAAAGGAGCCGGGTTTTATCACCTCACGTTCCACCTCGTTAACAACGACCTGCTCCCGCTCAAAAGTTCCTCCGGGGATAAACCAGGTTAAAACGGAACTCAGGAGAATCAGGAAAAAAATAATGACAAAGGTATGCGGGACTTTTTTTAACATGATTGAAATATTGAATGCCCGAAAATAATAAAACTTGCGAACTTCCCATTATATTTGAATGAGGTTACCCCAGGCTGAAAAGGAATGGCGGTCTTAATGAAAAAAACGGAACGATGCAAAAAATCATTGAATGCGTGCCCAATTTCTCTGAGGGAAGGAATTCAGCCATTATCCGTGAAATAACCGGTGCCATCGAAACAGTTGAGGGCGTTAAGCTCCTGGATGTATTCCGGGGAGATGCCACCAACCGCACGGTCGTGACCTTTGCTGGAGCTCCGGAACCGGTAATGGAAGGGGCTTTCCGCGCCATAAAAAAAGCTGCTGAACGGATCGATATGCGCAGGCACAAGGGCGAACATCCCCGGTTTGGAGCCACCGATGTATGTCCCCTGGTTCCGGTAACCGGTGTGACCATGAGCGAGGTCGTGGATTATGCCCGGCAGCTGGCCCGTCGTGTGGGGCAGGAACTGAAGATCCCCGTTTATTGTTATGAATACGCCGCCTGTAAAGAGGAACGGGTTAGCCTGGCCCATTGCCGTGCGGGGGGGTACGAAGGACTGAAAGACCGGCTGGAGAGTGAAAGCTGGAAACCGGATTTTGGTCCGGACCAATGGACACCGCAGGTCCGTAAATCCGGAGCAACCGCCATTGGAGCCCGGAATTTCCTGGCCGCATATAACGTGAACCTCAACACCGCCGATGCCGGCAAAGCGCAAGCCATTGCAGCTGAAATACGGGAATCCGGAAAAATCAAACGGAGAGGGGATCCCCTGACCGGTCCCGTTGTAAAAGATGCCACCGGCCGGCCGGTGCGGATCCCGGGAATGCTGAAAAAAACCCGCGCCATTGGCTGGTACATCAAGGAGTATGGAAAAGCGCAGGTTTCCATGAACCTGATTGACCTGGCAACCACTCCCCTCCACACCGCTTTTGAAATGGTCAAACAAAAAGCCCGGCAGCAGGGACTGCAGGTTACCGGCTCCGAACTGATTGGCCTTATTCCCCTGGGGGCCATGCTCGATGCCGGAAAGTATTATTTAATAAAACAAAAACGAAGCACTTCCGTTCCCAGCGATAAAATCATATCTACAGCGGTCCGGGAGCTGGGACTGGACGACCTGGGCCCCTTCGATCCCCGGAAAAAGATCATTGAATTCCTCCTGGCCGGCGAACCACTGGCCCATTGAACGATTCCTGAAAGACCTCGCATTGCCCTACCCAGAAATCCATTGACCGGCCGTTTTTTAAAAACCATCCCAAAAATGTGGCATTCAAAATTTTTATCCCTATTAAAGACTGTTATTCAATGAGAAAAAGAGGGGAAGAAACGCCATGGCGCCGATAACGAAAAAGGACTAAAAAAGAAAGAGGGCAACTCAACAGCTGCCCTCAATTTTAACCCCCAAACACACATGCAATGCAGAACGCATTGCACTACAAACATATAAAAACTTTTGGAAATAAAAAAACAAATAAAAAATTTATGAATCGTTCAGGTTAGGGGTCGTAAAAAAAATGTTCGTAGCTGCGTCATCTTTTTTTCTTATAAATTTTTTTCTAATCTTAAGGTATTTTAATAAAATCTACACTGATTTTTCTATCTTTGCATACAAATTTGAAAAAAGGAATAAATGGCTGATAATAAAAAAATTAAGACCGCCCTTATTTCGGTTTACCACAAAAATAACCTGGATGGGATCATTCAAAGGTTGAATGAATTAAATGTAAAAATAATCAGTACCGGCGGAACAAAAACTTTTATTGAATCGCTGGGAGTTGAAGTTACTTCGGTTGAAAGCCTCACCGGCTATCCGTCCATTTTGGGAGGCCGTGTTAAAACGTTGCACCCGAAAATTTTTGGCGGCATTTTGTCACGCCGCGATAACCAGGGCGATGTCAGCCAGTTAACCGAATTTGAAATTCCGGAAATCGACCTGGTGATTGTCGATTTGTACCCGTTTGAAAGCACCGTTGCTTCGGGGGCATCAGAAGAGGATATTATTGAAAAAATTGATATCGGGGGCATTTCGTTAATTCGTGCAGCTGCCAAGAATTTCAGGGATGTGGTAATTGTTCCTTCG
>JAGYMR010000094.1 GCA_018400515.1 Tangfeifania sp. | reverse complement strand
CTATTACCACAAAACGCTGATGACCGATGAGCCACGCGCCAACAAACGCTTCTTTTCGTATGAAGAAATGAACGGGAAATACATGATAGAGAGCCAGGACCAGGAAGTGGAAGATCCCGACACGGAATGCGATTATACATTTGTACACTTTACCCTGTCGCTGGAATCCATTTTAATGGGAGGGACAATCAATGTTTTTGGCGCCCTGAGTAACTGGAATGCCAACAAAAGCAATGAAATGACATGGAACTTCGATACAAGTGCTTACGAGTTAACCCTATTGCTGAAGCAGGGCTATTACAACTACATCTACGTTTACGTTCCCCAAGGCTCGGAAGTGGCCGATCATAAAAACATTGAAGGCAGCTTCTGGGAAACTGAAAACAATTACCAAATACTTGTATATTACCGCGAAATGGCCGGCCGCTTCGACCGGCTGATCGGTTACCGGCAACTCAACTCAGTAGCCGACCGGCAGTAAACCGGAGCCCGGGCTTCTGCGTACCCGGATTGCTGCATAAACGGGAAGGCTTTAGGAAATATTCAATTTTTATTTATTTTTATAGCCGGAATCGAATGATTATTTTTAAAAACTTTCAGGTTTTTTAGACAATACCTTTTAGTGGAATATAAAATAAATCTAATTCAATCAATACATTATGAACAAGACCCATACCATCACGATAATTGCATCATTCCTCCTTATTTTTACATTTCAGGATATTCAAAGCCAGTTACTATTTGAAATAATTTCGCCCTCCGGCCTCTCAAAATGGGAGCAGAAAGGAAAGGGAGAATGGCAATTAAAAGCCAACCATGAGGAGGAAAATCTCCGGGGAACCGTTGCCCGGTACCAGCTCACATGGGTTCCGGCAGAAAAGGGATCACCGGGTATTTTAAGGTCCGAACCCTTTACGATCCGAAAGAAGCTACAACTATTTGATGCCGCAGGAATGTGGGGAAGGGATGCCTCCGGGAATCCGGAATACAACCGGATCAGGCTGATCACACACCCGGATGGAGAAGTTGTCCGGGAAACGTTAACCAACAACTACTCCTTATTAACCCCGGGAAAATGGTACACTCCTGACCTAATCGGAAAAAAAGTAAGACTGGAGATCCTTTCACCTCCGGCCTATAGTGCTCAGGGAGTCCGTTCCGAGTGGATTGCCCTGGAAAATTACCGGCAGGTGGAAAAAGGGTCTCCGGAAAAATTGCAGAATACCAAAATACAAGCAGTTCCGCTCGATGATCATGCCGCTACCGTCTATTGCCGCAGCATTCCTTTTCTTTCCGTTCATCCTGCAATGAGAACCCATACCTCCCGCATTTTTGAAAAGAACAAAGAAATCCTACCCGTGGAGGCAACGGCCGAAAAGCTCTTTCTCCTGGGAATGATCAATGAAGGCTGGGAGAATGGAGTTGCCCACTGGGGAGGACATCCTGAAATGATGGAAGAAAGGACCGATCAAAACTACATCGGAAACCGCATAGGTGTGATCCATGTCAATTACGAGAAAGGAAAACCGGACACCATCCCTTTAATTGTCGGTTCCACCGTTTGGTTTTCACAACACTGGTCACATGGCGCCAGTCATGCCGTTTCCAAACCCTGTCAGGAACCTTTTGCCTCCCGTCCGGAACTAATGAAAACCCTGAAAAATACCCTTACCGTATATGAAGATGATTGTCAATCTTCTTTTGCAACCGATTACAAACATTTTTACCTTGTGGTTAAACCCCGCGATGAAAAAATCAGGTCCGTCACCCTTGAGGATGACCCGGGAACCCACGGCAAACCATTGGTATCAGGGATATCCTTTACCGGCAAAGATCAAAAAGGCATGCATTCTTTCGGCAAAGTGAAAGTGGATCCCTCCGACTTATCAGTTTACTATGACGTGAAGTATCCCCCGGATGTTAAAGAAAATGCAGAAAAACTTGCTGAAATAGTGTACACCCGGGAATCTGACCTTCCGGAAAATCCTGAAATTTTAAGGATGCCTCCGGCGTTTGATGCCACTTCCATCCGTTTTACGGGGGGAAAGGAAGCTGACTGGCTGACCAATATATGGACAGCCAACCTGATTCAGATAAATGAAAAATTTGATCCTGAAACAGGTTATTTCCGGGAAACGGGAGAAGACTGTCCCTGGTACGGTGGGTACAGTGGTATCGGAACATGGAATATCCAGGGTATCTATCCGTCGGCTTATTCCCGAACAAGCGATCATTATGTAACCCTGGCTTTACGGCATATCGATAATCCGGAAAGGGAAAGCGCGTTCGTTGATTTTTGCGATTACTACCTTTACTTCTACCGGAGTAACCGGGATCCGGAAAAAGGCCCTCCCAATGATAACCTCGATATCAGCCGCTATCCGGAAGATGCCCCCCCGCATTGGTCCATGGAAATCAACAACCCCCCAACTGCGGGAGGGACGATCCAGGTGAATGAAATATACGGAGACGAGGAAATGGACGGACATGCAGCGACCATCATTGGACGCTGGTTTGCCTGGCGGCTGAAAGAAGGAACCGGCAATGCATGGTTAAAGGAACCCCGGGAAGAAATCTTTGGAAAAAGCCGGTGGGAAAGTACCGCGGATGCAGCCGCATTTATCTGCTGGCTGATGGATTATTCAGGAATGGACCTGGTTTACTCCGAGGGAGAATTCACCGGATGGGGCGGGATTGGAAATGACTATTGCCTTGTTCCGGATGGCATGCATGATGAAACAGATCCTGTGAAGATCAAGGAAAATTATGCCAATGCAAATATGTATGAACCCTATCCCAATTTTGCATGCATGACCGCCTTGAAATGTGCTGCCGAAATGGCCGATTCCACCGGGAATACCAAACAGGCAAAAAAATGGAACCGGTATGCCCAAAAGATCAAAGAAGCCATGCTAAGGCAATTAATCAGCGGTGATCACAATGAACTGAAATGGCGGATATCACCCTATTCCATATTAACCACTTTCCAGGACAGGCTGGTTCAGTGCTTTTTTTCCCTTTACGGAGAGGGGCTTGACCCCGCAGTGTGGGATCAAACAATGCTTGAAATAACACGAAATACCTTTCATGAACACATGCAACAACCCTATGGATATAAACCGGCACTGGCGATGGGATATGGCCAGGGATGGTTAACCCACGCGGCCCTGCTGCTCGATGAAATGGATCATTCCGGCCCCCTGCTGGTGAATGCGGCAAAATATTCCTACGATAAAAACATGAATTATGTGAATGCTGAAAAAGGAATCGACTGGAGAAAATGGATGTGGATCATCCCTGAAGGAGCAAACATTTTACCCGACGGAAGCTGGCACCGCATCAATGACCTGTCTAACGGAGCCAACCAGGGTCCGGTGATGCATGCCATTGAAGCATGTGCCGGGGTGGACGACTCCGATACCCGGAGCCTAAAGATATTACCCCGGATTCCCGATCCGCTGAAGGGCATCTCGGTGAAAAACCATACCGTACTTATGAACGAGGGAAAAAAGCGGGTGAAGGCAAAAGTGGACTTTCAATATGAAAAAAAGAAATTTTTTTCCCTGAAAAGCAGCAAACCGTTGCCGGAACTTTCTGTCAGGCTCGGCCCTTATGAAAGCCCTGCCGAATGTAAAAAAGGCATTGAAACACTGAAAAAACAGGGGTTTGATGCTGAGATGGTTGTTTCCGGCAGCTACAAAGGGAACGATGCCAGCTGGATATGGATAAAACAAGAAAAAAATATCAACAACATTCAAATCAATTTATGAAGAAAAAAAATTTCACAACCAGAGAAAAAGGATTTTTGTTACTGTTCATTTTCATTGGCCTGTTTCCCACTCAACCTTTCAGTCAGGAAAGAACCTGGGATAACCGGCAAACAGATAGCGGCACCATTCATTCCATGGGGAATGGGAAAATGCTCGTTTACGGGCAAGGTCCTGAAATAATCAACATCTTTCCCGGCCCCTACACCACCCCTTCCCTGTTCCAGTTGCGCGTGGAAGAGGAACGCCCGCTGGAAACAGTCGCTACCCGGGAAAACGGAACCGCTATCTGGGAACATCAGTTATCCCGGAATAATGAACATATAGGCCGGATGCAGGATTTTGTTGATGCTGAAATACCGGTCTTTGTGCGGCATATGGTCGTGAAGGACAAATTAAAATTCAGGCTCAGGCTGAATGATGCCGTATCTGTTCTTGGCATTACAGAGGATAAAAATAAAGAAACGGGAAAAATGCTGTTAATGACACAGCCGGGAACCCTGATTTATCAAAAATATGTCTATCCGCGGCCTTTATATCATCAGATTGCCTGGAAAGGCAAGGTGACAGTAAAAAAAGCAGAAAACAGTGAATCTGAATTTTCAATTGAAATGGATGAAGGTGAATCCTTTATTTATTTTGCGGGAGGCCCGGAATATCCTGAAGTGGTTCTGAATACCCGGGAGGCGTTGAATACAGACTATGACCTGTTAACTGCAAGAACACGGAAAGAATGGAACGATTTCACCTCACGCAGGACCGACTTTGATCCGCTGCTTCCCGCCGGTCTTCCCATGCGGGAAAAGCTGCTTCAAACGATCGATGACGTTTCTGTCATGATCAAAACCCAGCAGGCGGACGAGGGTGCCGTTATTGCCGGCTACCCCTATCCACTGGGATATGTCAGGGACCAGTACGGGGTTTCACGGGGGCTGATCCGCCTGGGACTTTATGAGGAAGCTCAAAACATAATCAATTTTTACTGGAATATCTGGAAAAAAACAGGAACCCTGCACTGTGCACAGGGAGTTGGAGTGGATGGTATTTTCCATATTCATGAAAATGATGAAGTGGAAAGTCCGGGCTACCTCATTATTCAGGCATTCGATTATGCCCGGGCCACAGGGGATCAGGAATTTGTTAAAACCATTTTCCCGATGCTCGAGTGGTGCTGGGAAGTGCAGAAAAAACATCTTGCCGGAGGCATGATTCCGTTTAACGGAGATGAAACGTATGTGGCCGGCGGTATCCTGCCCCGCTCAACCCTCAATGACGGTTCGGCTGAGGCAACCCTGCTTTTTATCGATGGAGGGGAAATCTTATTGGACTGGATACAGAAAGAAAAATTATGGAATGCCGGAAGAGTGAAGAAAAACCGGAAAATTCTCCGGGAAACCAGAGAAGTATTCAGGGATAACTTCTGGATTGACGAAACCCTCATTACCAATCAGCCGGCACGCCTGGATTATACCGACCCGCCGGATTTCCGCCACGGGATATGTGAACGGGGAGGCCCCGAATGCCTGGTTTATGGCAAAATAGGATTCGGGGGCATTGACTGGACACAAAAAGACAAAAACGACCGCTATCAGTGTGCTGTCTGCATTCAGGAAGGTCCTTTGCCTGAAGCAGATACCAAAATATACAAGTTGATCTCGGTTAGTCTGATCCCCCTCTATTTTGAGTCGGACCTCATCGGGGCACAGGAACTGAAACCTACCGTAAAAAAAGTGTTTGACAATTACACCGAAACGGGAATACTGACCTCGCAGATCACGGAATCTTCCATGCCCGAAAGCAATGCATCGGTAGGGTATGATTACGGGCTCATCCTGAACGCCCTGATGGAAACGGAGAGCGAAGGAGCAGAACGCATCTACCGGAAAACCCTTTCCATCGTCGACGAGGTGGGCGCATGGTCCGAATATTATATTAATGATAAACCGGAAAATACACGCTGCCGTCCCTGGGAAAGCGCAATCAATCTTGAGGCATTACTGAAATTTGCTGAAAATTACGAAGCAGGTGTAAATACCATTAAATAACATTTATTCGAATGAAGCTCACTGTCCGGCTGCTAATATTCCTGGTTGCTGTCCTCTGTTCCTGCCAAAATGCTCCTTCAAAATATATTTACAACGAAGGATCTGTTTACGGAACCATCTACCACATTGTTTATGAAAGCCGGAATGGGAAGGATATGCACGATGAAATAAAAAATAAACTCGGGGAATACAACCGGACATTTTCAACGTTTGATACCGTTTCGGTGATTTCAAAAATAAACCATAACAAACCCGTGAAAATCAATTCAACCTTCCTGGAGTGTTTCAACAGGTCTATGGAAATTTCAAAAATAACGGGCGGGGCATTCGACATCACAACCGGCCCCCTGGTCAATGCCTGGGGATTCGGACCCGAAAAACGAAAAGAGATGACCCCGGCAAAAATTGACAGCCTGTTGAAAATCACCGGTTATAAAAAAATCCGGCTGCAGGAAGGAAAGGTTGTCAAAGAAAATCCGGATATGAAGCTCGATATGAGCGCCATTGCGAAAGGGTATACCTGTGATTTACTGGCCGGATTCCTGGCCGGTAAGGGATGTAAAAATTACATGGTAGAGATAGGCGGTGAGGTGGTTGCCAAAGGAAAAAACGAAAAAGGACGTGTCTGGACCATCGGCATCAGCAAACCGGATGAAATGGCCTTTTTTAATGCAGGCGACATTCAGGCAAAGGTGCAACTCCCTGAACATGCCCTTGCAACCTCAGGCAATTACCGCAATTTTTATGTGAAAGACGGGAAAAAATATGCGCATACCATCGACCCGGCAACAGGCCGCCCCGTGCAGCACAGCTTGTTAAGCGCCACTGTTTTGGCTGGTAATTGCATGGATGCCGATGCTTTTGCCACTGCTTTTATGGTAATGGGACTGGAGGAGTCCATCGAAATAGCCCGTGAAATTCCTGCGGTTAAAGTTTATTTTATCTATGCGGATGAAGAAGGTACGAACCAGGTATTTCTTTCTGACGGTTTTGAGGACCACCTGGTAAACTAAACCAAGGGAAGTATCCCCAAAGGACACACCTGTGCTATTCTGAAGGCTCCTCTTTTTCCGGAAGAAACATGAAAATGGCAGCGCGACCTCCGGGTGTTATTTATTGATATTCCCGATTTTTACCTTTTTATAATCAACTTCCTTTTCCACTTTTATTCGTTCAATCCGGTCCTGCGCCTGATAACAATGAATTCCATTTTGTTTTAAATACTTGTTTCCGCCAACATGGGTATTGGGAAATTTACCCCCTTTTTTTAATAAAATACGGGCAGCTAACCCCAAAAGAGCAATTGAAACCAGGGCCACTGTTAATAATATTACTTTAATCACTTCCATTCCTTTTTCCTTTTTCGTTGCAAAAATACATTTTTATTTATTAATTCTCGTGCAGTGGAGCATGGTACTTCGTTTGCGGTTTAAGCATTTTTTCCGGCGAATCAACTCTTTCGACCGCTACCAGCTTTGAAGGAATAAAAGAGCGCACAACGCTCCCTGAAAAGATCATCAGGAACAAGAGGTTGGCATTCAGGACAAAGTTACTACCAAAAGGGCCAGGGAGACCGCCGGTAATTTTAGAAGTCCACAATCAATCCAAGTTCACCGGTGAATAACCTGTGACGGGCGGGGGATTCCACACCGCTTTGGTTGCTTTTCCACCAGGTATGGGAATAACCCGCCGAGGCCACGACCCTGAAGTATTTTAAAAAATGATCATGAAGCCGGATTTTTTTGTCTGCTTTTATTTCAGTGAACCAGGTAAAATCGTAAATGCCATCGTTGGTGAAATTCAACAAGGGATATTGATAAACATCTTTCTGCTGGTAACGATACACATCCCCGAAAATTTGATAAGGGTCTCCTGCCAAATCATTGGTTCCATGGATAATAAACCTGTTATTTAACCAAAGTGTCAGGTCGGGAACAGCCATGTTGGTAAAATCCAGTTTAAATTCTCCGGAATTGGGCGGGAGGTAAAAACCGAGATTGGCATTATCGTGCATGTAAGTCATATCGAGCGGGCGGTCGTTGCCCAGCGGGTTAAAATCGCTTTCAGGATAGTGGGTGTAAACAAACGGGGTAACCCGGGTATACCCCATTTCAGTCAGGGTTCCCGGAATTATGCGGCTTAGCAGTCCCGTGTTCCATCCTGCCTGCCAGGCATATCTGTTACGGGGCATTTTTAACCGTTTTCCTTTCTCCGTAAAACTAAATTCATCTACAAAGAAACTGAATGCTAATTTTCCCAGTTTCGGAACCAACACAGCTACGTCCATGCTCATCGTAAGGTTATCGTGATCGCCCACATCTATCTGTGCAAGGTGGGGGAGCATGAAAGGGGCCAGGTATGCGAGCTCCAGCCGTTTCGACCAGATGCTTCCGCCGCTGAATGTAAGCTGAACCTGCTCCACCGGCGTAAACTCAAGCATGTGAAGGGTAAGCATTTTTTGTACTTCACCCACATCGTAGTTGTAGATACCAGCTTTATAGTTATTGCCCTGACTGGGATAAGAGAAGAGCGAACCCACCAAAAAGGAGTAGCGTAACCAGGAAATCGGTTCCAGCACCAGATCAATGCCGGGAAACCGGCGGGCATCTGCCGAAAGTACCAGGTTGCGGGGGGAATGGCCCCATGTTCTCCGGTGGTTATGGAAATGAAACCGTATTTTTTCGCCGGCCCAGGAACTGCTTAGCTCGGTATGGTAGATAATCCCTGCAGCCAGGCCTTCCTGAACAGGGGGTCCTCCACCCGCTCTGCGGGCAACATTATAGTGGTTCCACATGGTTTCGTAATCAAACTGATAAGGGTGGCTGGCATAGCCTATGTTGTTGTACGGAAAATGAACCTTTTGATTTTTTACATATCCTTCATAAAAAAGATCAGGCGCCAGCCGTTCAACAGCAGCTCCAATCCCCGCAAAAAAACTGATGTGTTTCCCAAAATCACCGGCAATGTATGGTTCTGCAATATTGGATGTGGACCAGGTGGCATAATCCCCCAACCCTGCTTTCCCCGAAATTTTTGCCCCGGCACCCACCGCAGCCCAGGTCTCCTGACTGGTGTGTTCTTTTATTTTTATCCCGTTTACCGGAGATGAAATATCTGCCGTGAAACGTTGCAGTACACTCTTTTCCCTTGTTGTTAAATCTAAACCTTGTTGCAAATTATCCAGGTATTCAATGATTTTTGCTTTTGTCCAGGGTTTAGCCTGGGGCAAAAAACCGGTTGCTCCTGTTGATTCATAATATCTGAGCAGTTGATAAACCGGATGGGTTATGGGAATGAGCCTGTTCGGCTGCCGCAGTAAATTGGCTGTTTCTTTATCTGCCCTATCGGTGGTTCGTTGCGACTGAGAGGCAGGTTGTCCTGCAAGCCGGAGGGTAAGGAGTATACCCGTAATAAGCAATAACTGTTTGATGGAAAGAAGCATAGATTGAATTGAAAAATTGTTAAAGTGTTAAAGTGTTAAATGGTTGAATTATTTGTAACTTATTGATAAATAAATATATAAAAAATATTGCCTGTTTTAGCTTAAAAAGCTTTGGATTAAATCCAAAATAATTATCATAGTCAACCCGTTAAAACTACAAAAAAACCGGGAGAGTTTGAAAAATTTATTGATAATGATTCAATGCGCAAGGCCACACGATGCAATCGTGCGGCAG
>JAGYMR010000093.1 GCA_018400515.1 Tangfeifania sp. | reverse complement strand
CAACATCTACCCAGTCGCTGGTAAAGGAGCAACCTGTTTTTTCGAGCACAGCCTGAATGCGGTAACTCTCTCCTGAGGTATTCGGGTTGGGGTCGGTCCAGGTTTCCACACCCGCACTTACATTGCCGGTAGAGCCGTTTCCTTCGATGTTGATCCCGGTGAACTCCCCGCTGGGATCCATCCAGGTAATCACGGCTTCGCCGGTTTCGCTCACCGAAGCGTTCGGCGCCGATGGGGCATTGACCGTGGGGGTCTCTGCTACGGTGACTTCGTCTTTGTCAGGAATTCCTCCCCCAGCTGCATCAGAAGCCATAAACTCAACACTACCTGTTTGCGTCGGTTTTACCTTAAATACCAAGTAATAAACTGTACCTACCGGATTACCAACAGGGTCCGTCACCTGTTCATTCTCTACCGAAATATTGTCTAAATACACAGTTCCCTGGTAATCTGTACCTTTTTTAAGGTTTAAGTTTTTACCTTGAACTGTCACCGTTTTATCCGCTGTTATTGGTAATGTAGATATGGTTAAAAAATGACTTGAATTACCATCAGCTAAAAACTCAAACAAATCGATTTGAAATCCATCAAAATGATAGACAACGCCTCCGGTAGCAGCCGCCTTGAAAACGACAGCTATCCGGATCTCAATATTTCCGCATTCGTCCGCGGTTACTTTGAACTTATTTTCCGTTATATCTGCATTGGCATCCGGGCTGAAAAGCAGAAGCGACAAAAGCAAAATGAGAAAGCGATACAATGCTTTTAACGAAGCCGGCAGATAACCTTCTCCGCCTGACTCCCTATGGTTTGGTTTGGTTCTCTTAACTGGTTGTTCATTGGGAGAAAAAAAAGTACTCCGCTCTTTTTGTTTAGGCGTTTGACTTGCGTCCATAAGATTGTATTTAATTTGATTCCTTGGCGTCCACCGAAAAAAGGTGCCTCAAAGATTTAAATTAAATATTCCCAAGGCAAAAAAAGCACTACTCAATAATTACTCATTGGCTGTTTAATCGCCTGAATATAATTTTTTATACTGAATGCATGAAGTTGTAGATGTTTGCATGCGCATCGAGGTTCAGTTTTTTCCGGATACGGTACCGCAGGTTGGAGATGGTGCGTTCGCTTCGGTTGGTTACCGTGGCCATCTCTTTGGTAGTCATATCGAGGTATATGAAGGAGCAGATACGAATTTCAGAAGGTGTGAGTTGCGGATAATCGCGGGTGAGTCTTTGGATGAAATCGTTGTTCAGCTCCCTGAAACGCCGGTCAAATTCATTCCACTCCCGCTTATTATTCTGACTCCGTTTGGCCAGGTTTCTTAAATTATTCAGATTGGGTTGCCCTGTTTTGCGAATGTGGGGTTCCAGGGCGTTGATTTTTTCCACCATTAAGGCGGAAAAATCCTGCATTTGCGAAATATGCATGCTTTTGGCCACCAGCTCTTTCTTCCGCGCTTCAAGGTGTTCTTTGATTTTTTCGTTTTCTTTCAATGCCAGCAGGGTGTTCTTTTTTTCGTTTTTTCGCTTTTGCTGTATGTAAAAAAGCAGGAAAAGCATGCTAAGGAGTCCGGTGGCCGCTCCACCCAGCAGGTAGGTCTGTTTTATGTGTTGCTCCTGTTGTGCTTTTTGTAGACGAAGGATATCGGCTTCTTTTTTTTGTGTTTCATATTGGGTTTGCAACTCCATGATCTCTTTGTGTTTTTGGGCCCGGGACAAACTGTCTTTCAGGGTATGCGCTTTTTCCAGGTAATGCAGCGCTTTGGTGGAATTCCCCGCCTGTTTCCATGCATAAAAAAGATTTTCATACAGCGGGACCTTTTGCCCGTATTCGTTGGCTTCTCCAATTTCAAGGGCGGCTGTCAAATAATCTATGGCATCGCCATACTGCTCCTCCTGGAGGTTAATTTCTCCCAGGTTGATATTATTCAGATAGATACCGATGGGTATCTCTTGTTGCCTGCAGATATCCAGTGATTTTTTATGGTATTCAAGCGCTTTATCCCTTTTCCCGGAGAGATCGTACAGGTTGGCCATGTTCATATAGTTCTGGGCCATTAATGTATAATGGCCGATAGCATTGGCAATGGCAAGCGATTTATGGTAGTAAGAAATTGCTTTTTCATAATGATCCAGGTTTTTGTAGGATACCCCGATATTTACCAGTGCACCAGCGAGTTCAACTGAATCTTTTGCCCATGTGTAATATTTGATGGCCCGCTCCAGGTTTTCACTGACACGCTCTTCGTGGCCCAATTGTATGTTAATGGTGGCAATATTTTTGTACACATTCCCCAATTGCAGGTATTGTGAGGAGTGATTTAAATTTTCCAATGCGCGATAAAATTTTTCCAGTGCATTTTCGTAATCTTCAGATTTTAACAACATATTTCCTGATTGCAGGAAGGTTTGACCTAAGGCGATCGAGTCATTGATTTGGGAATAGTAGTCCGCTGCTTTTTGTAAAAGGGAATCTGCGGCCCTGTAATTCCCATTTTGCGAAAAAAGGGAAGCCCAGGCTGTCAATTGCTGAGACCAAAGATCCTTTTTTCCCAGGTCAAGGGCTGCTTCTGCTGCTTTTTGAGAATACTTCAGCGCGGAATCCACCTGGTTTCTTTGCTGAAAATAGTTCGACCGTTTTTGGTAAAAGTGCAGCCGCTTTTCACTTTGCTCCTCCTTTGGCACGGGGGTTTTGGGGTTTTTCGACGTCCGTTTGTATATCCCGGTATTTTTATCCGGCAGCACATATTTTTCTACTGCCCCCGGATCATTGGTTGCCTGAAAGGTCTTTTTGGTTTGTTTTTCCCGGGCAACAAGGGCGGTCGGTACCGATAGAATGATAAATACGATGCCAATGGACGTAATTTTCAGGTTCATAAATCATGCTCATTTCATTCCCCGTAAAAATAGAAAAAAAATGGTTGGTAAAAAACGGTTGTTAGATGACTGTGGATGCCGTTAGAGATGAAATTTATATCCGGATATGGGTGTTTACAACCCATCCCTCCGGCTGCTTTTGCATCCTTTTCGGTATGCTTTGGGAAATGGCGGTTTTCAGGATCCCGATTTGACGTGCTTTGGGATTTTTCCCTGCCGTTGCGATGCTTATTTCGCGCATGGGGTGTGACCCCCGGATCGTTTTTACCATCTCTTCCTGTTCGGGGGAGATATTGATGGTGGCAAGTTCAGGAATAAATGTGATGCCGTTTCGGTTTTCCACTATCCTGCGCAGCGACTCGATCGAGTTGCTCCGGTAGATTAAGTTTTGGGATGTCTTTTTCTGCAGGTTGATTTTACAGATGGAGTTGACCTGGTTTTGAAAACAGTTCCCCTCCTCCAGGTACCAAATGTCCGCATCCATTAGTTCATCCATGTCAATTTCCTCCCTGTAAAATTGTGGATGTTTTTCCGATACATAAGCAAAAAATTGTTCAAAAAATAACGGTTCGAATGTGATCCCTTTGGCATCCACCGGAGTGGACAAAATTCCGCAGTCGTAAGTCCCCAGCTTGAGGTGCCGTATGATCCCCTCCGTCTTTTGCTCCGTCACTTCAATCCCCAGACCGGGAAAATCGGCATTTAATTTATCAATGAACAGCGGCACCAGGTAGGGAGCCAGGGTTGGAATGATCCCTATTTTTAGCTCTCCTTTTATTTCTTCCCCTAAATCAAAAGCCACCTGCTTCAGATCGTTTACCATTTTCAGAATTTCAATGGCTTTATGGAAAAAAACCTCTCCCTCGCTGGTGAGTTGAACAGGGCGTTTCCGCCGGTCCAGAATCTGGAAGCCCAGTTCCTCTTCCAGCTTTCCGATCTGAAGGCTGAGTGCAGGCTGGGTTAAATGAAGTGTTTGTGCCGCCTGCGAAAAATTACCTTGCTGAACAAGCACTTTCAGGTATTCAAGTTGTTGAAAATTCATTATAAGTAAAAGTTATAGGCCTATAAAAATAGTAAATAAAATTAATAGTATATTTGTGTCATCATTTAAAAATAGTACGAACCATTTAAAAATGCATGTTATGAATAACAAAAATCAGAAATTAACAGAAAGTTTAAACAAATTATTGGCCGATTATCAGATTTTTTACCAGAATCTCCGGGGATTGCACTGGAATGTAAAAGGGGCACAGTTTTTCATGCTTCATGAAAAATATGAAGAGTTGTATGATGAAGCGGCTGAAACGATCGACGAAATTGCAGAGCGCATCCTGATGATCGGTGGAAAACCGCTGCATACATTCGGGGATTATACAAAAGCGGCGGGTCTGAAACAGGTAGCCGATGTATCGGATGGAAAGGAGGGCGTACAGGTGGTGTTGGATAACAGCCGTTACCTGCTGAAGCGCTTTTATGAGGTGCTGGAAATTGCCGGAGATGACGAAGGGACCGTTGCCATGATGAGTGATCTGATAGGTGCCACTGAAAAAAGGATCTGGATGTTTGATTCGGTATTGGGATAACCCTGAATTTCCCTTATTTGGAGAACGAAAAGAAAGAGGTCCCGATGTGTTTCGGGACTTTTTTTTTAAATTAAAAAATAATTGCGGATAATTTCAGTTTTAGAAAAAAAAGCCTATGCGGAAAGTATTGTTCATCCTGTTTTTTTTCATTCCCGCGGGGATTTTCTCCCAGACAAACCATACGGATGCCAATGGATTACGCCAGGGGCGCTGGGCGAAAAAATATCCCAATGGCCGGTTGATGTATGAAGGATCGTTTCTGGACGGCCAACCGGTGGGGCAGTGGATCCGTTATCACTCAAACGGGCATGTCAAGGCCAGGATCCGGTATGATGAGGATTCAGATTCGGCTTTTGTCCGGTTGTTTAACCCCCGCGGCAAGAAGGTAGCCGAAGGAGCCTATGTTGATGAGAAGAGAGCGGGGACGTGGACTTTTTTTTCAGGCAAAGGAAAAATTTCTGAAGAGGCGTATCAAAATGGGCTCAAAAACGGGGTTGCCCGGAAATTTTACTCTTCCGGGGAAGTCTTTGAAGTGGCTGAGTGGAAAGACGGGAAACAGGAGGGGAGATATGAGGTATTTTATAAAGACGGAGCCCCTTACATGCAGTGTAAATTCCATAACGGCAAACGTGACGGTCTTTGCCTGACCTATTTCAGAAACGGACGTATTGAAATGGAAGCATCCTATAAAGACAATCTCCGGGACGGTAAATGGAAATTCTATAATCCGGAAGGCGATTCATTATATTCCCTGATCTATCGCAACGGGAAGTTGTTAAATCCCGGGGTTCGTGACAGCGTTGCCAACCTGGAGATCCTGAATTTTGAAAAGGGACGCCAATCCATAACGGATCCCGAAAAATTCATGCAAAATCCGACTGAATACATGAACCGCATGCAAAAATTCCGGTAATTCTCAAAATTAATTGTTAATTTGTACCGGATTTTTCATGTTGAAACAGGCATGTTTTTCAAACACAAAAGAGCATAGCCGTTGAATTGCTTTAGCATCCGGATTTTGTATGCGAATAAAGCTGCTTTTGATCATATGGCCTTTTTTATTAATTCCTTCTTTGCCTTCGTGGGGACAAGCCTATTATTGGGTTGCTTTTACCGACAAGGATGGTTCTCCCTGGTCACTTTCGAAGCCTGAAGAGTACCTTTCCATGCGGGCTTTAGAGCGGCGGCAGCAGCAGGGCATTCCCATCGATTCCCTTGATCTCCCCGTAAATTCCTGCTATGTCAACCAGGTGCTTGATCTGGGAGCCACGCTCGTACACGCATCAAGATGGCTGAATGGGATCACGGTGAAGAGTGAATCGGGTAATTTTGAAGACAAGGTACGCTCCCTGCCGTTTGTCCGGGAGGTACAATGCACCAAAAAATACCACGGGGCGAAGAGTACCCGGAGAAAATTTAAAGAACCGCTGATGCCGGATGAGACACTGGACATTGACACCAGTGCTTATGGCGGTTCGGCCCTCCAGGTGGCGCAATTGAACGGGCAGTTTTTGCATAACCAGGATTTCCGGGGGACGGGAATGCACATTGCTGTGCTGGATGCCGGATTTTATAACGCCGATATATATCCTGCCTTTGACAGTTTATGGGCCGGAGGACAGATCCTGGGAGTTCATGATTTTGTCTCTTCCGAACCCAGTATATTTGATAGTCACTACCACGGGATGAGTGTCCTTTCCATCATGGGGGGAAATGTTCCGGGGCAAATGATTGGAACAGCACCGGAAGCCTCTTATTGGTTGCTTCGCAGCGAAGATATCTATTCCGAAAACCTGATTGAAGAGGATAACTGGGTCGCTGCCGCCGAATTTGCCGACAGTGCGGGGGTGGATATTATTAACTCCTCGCTGGGGTATTTTTTGTTTGATGATCCGGCCATGAATCACACATATGCCGAGATGGACGGCCGTACCACCCGGGTAACCCGGGCGGCCAATGTGGCTGCTTCACGGGGAATGCTGGTGGTTGCCAGTGCAGGAAATGAGGGGAGTGAAGCCAACTGGAATCATATCATTGCCCCTTCGGATGGCGACAGCGTCATTGGTGTCGGGGCAGTGAACAGTGAAGGAATCCCTGCAGTCTTTACTTCGCGCGGTCCCGCTTCCGATGGGGATGTGAAGCCCAATGTAGCCGCCATGGGGTTCCACACGGTACTGCAAAACCGCAATGGAATGATCTCATCCGGCAACGGGACTTCTTACTCTTCGCCGGTAGTGGCGGGGCTCGCCGCCTGTTTGTGGCAGGCCAACCCCCATTCAACGGCCTTTCAGGTAAAGGATGCCATTGAGCGGAGTGCGCACCTTTATGGTACCCCCGATTCACTAATTGGCTATGGCATTCCCGATATGAAAATTGCCGATCAGATTCTGAAAACCCCTTTGCTGGAACAATGGGAAAACGGACGGCAGTGGTTATTATACCCCAATCCTGTCAATAATTATCTGGTGCTTCAAAAGAACGGTGATCCTGTTTCCGGCCCCGTTGAAATCAATTTCTTTTCGCTCGACGGCCGGTTGCTCCGGAAAGAAAAAATGGCCGGGGCACAAAAAATTATGGCCGGGAATCTGCAGTCGTTACCGACAGGTATGTTAATTTTGCAAATAATCTCAAACGGATCGTCGGATGCTGTAAAGATTTTTAAAAGCCCTTAGCCGGATGGAGGAAAAACGGACACTTTTTGAATTGAATCAATGGATCAGCGATGCCCTGAACACTGCAATTCCCGGGAAAGTCTGGGTAGTGGCGGAAATCAGCGAACAAAAGGAGAACCGCCGGGGACATTGTTATCTGGAGCTTGTTGAAAAACGGGGGGATGAGATCATTGCACGGGCCAGAGCAACCATCTGGTCGTATACCTACCGGATGTTAAAGCCCTATTTCGAGACCACCACCGGGCAACCATTCGCCTCCGGCCTGAAAATTCTGGTGCATGTTTCGGTGGATTACCATCCGGTTTATGGCCTGAGCCTGAATGTGAAGGATATTGACCCTGCTTTTACCATGGGCGAACTGGCACTAAAAAGGAAGGAGATCATTGATCAGCTGAAGAGGGAAGGGGTTTTTGAGATGAATAAAGGGCTGGCTCTTCCCCTGGTCCCCCAGAAAATTGCCGTTATCTCTTCCAAAACCGCGGCCGGTTACCAGGATTTCATGGAGCAGCTGGAGAAAAATGCCTCCGGTATCCGGTTTTATCCGCATCTTTTTCAGGCCTATATGCAGGGGAGCGAAGCCGCTCCTTCGATCATTCAGGCGCTCGACCGGATCTTCCGGTATGAAGATTTTTTTGATGCCGTGGCCATTATCCGGGGGGGAGGTGCTGCCGCCGATCTGAGCAGTTTCGACAATTATGAACTGGCTTATCATGTAACCCAATTTCCCTTGCCGGTAATCACCGGGATTGGTCATGAAAAGGACGATACCATCATCGATATGGTAGCCCATACGCGCCTCAAGACCCCGACTGCTGTGGCAGAATTTTTTGTGAATGGTGCCGGGACTTTTTATGAGCGGTTAATGAACCTGAAAGAGGAGGTGGTTAGCCGTGCCCGCCAAAACGTTGATTCGAAACAGCAAAAACTCGAGCGGCTGACCCTTGGTTTTCACCGGAGTGTCAGCTCATTTATCCATGAAAAGCGAAACCGGCTTTCAGCAAAAGGAAATAATTTTCAGCAGGCAGTAACCCATTTCTCCTACAATAAAAAACATGCCCTTTATAACATTCAGTACAACCTGCGGACAGCCATTTCCGCTTTTAACCAGGGGCAACAGCGGGATATTGGCCGGAAACAACAGGTATTGAAGAACGCTGCAAAAACAGTGATTGATGAAGCCGGCAACGGATATTTCAGGAAAAAAGAAAACCTGAAGAGTGAAGTCCGGCGCCTGCTTGCCAAAGAAAATGAGCGGCTCCGTTTAAACGAAAGTGCTGTGCGCCTGCTGAACCCCCAAAATGTCCTGAAGCGGGGGTATACCCTGAGCCTGAATAAGGGAAAGATTGTGAAATCTGTGGAACAGGTTTCCGAAAAGGATGAGTTGGAAACGCGGTTTTCCGACGGAAAAGTAAAAAGTATCATCATAAAAAAAGTGTCGCATGGAAACGAAAGAGGTAACGTATAAGGAAGCAATGACTGAAATGGAACAAATTCTTGAAAAGATTGAGAAGGAGGAACTTGATGTGGATGAACTTGCAGAAAAAGTGAAACGGGTATCGGAGTTGCTGAAAATTTGCAAGGATAAGCTATTGAAAACCAACGAGCAAGTGGAGCAAATACTTAAGGAGATGGAAGAATAAATCTGAACCGGCAAAAAAAATATTTACAACCAAGGGGATGAAATTCGCTTGCGAATGCTGCCGATATGCGTAAGCATTCTATTGAGTTGCGTTAAAACAAACACTGATAACGAGATAAATACCTTTACAATTAACGCTAATAATGCGATAAATAAAATATATACAAGTCCCATACGATACCTTTGAATTTAATAATTTTAATAGTACGAAAGTTATGTTTACAAGAGAACAGGTGGCCCGGACCATTGATCATGCTGTCCTGAAGCCCGATTTTACGGATGCTGATCTGGAGGATCATGCCCGGATGTGTATGGATTACGGTGTATACAGCATGTGTGTGAAACCGTGTGACATTCAGGCTGCAAAAAAATTACTGGAGGGAAGCGGCGTAAAAGTTTCCTGTGTACTGAGCTTTCCGCATGGCGCTGATGCCACAACAGTGAAGGCTTTTCAGGCAAAACAGGCCATTGCGGATGGAACGGACGAGATCGACATGGTGATGAACATTGGAAAGTTTTTGGGGGAAGATCATTCTTATGTGGTTAATGACATAAAAACTGTTGTGGAAGAGGCCCGCAGTCAGGGGGTGTTGGTGAAGGTTATCCTGGAGACCGGATTTTTGACCCTGGAACAGGTGACCGTCGCCTGCGAACTGGCTGCCCGCGGCGGTGCCAATTTTGTAAAGACATCCACCGGCTTTGGTCCTGGAAAAGCTACCCCCGCGGCTGTTGAAGCGAAGTTGGAAGTGGCCGGAAAAGAGATGAAGGTAAAAGCATCGGGGGGGATCCGGACCTGGGAAGATGCGGTGGGATTTCTGGAACAGGGGGTCGACCGGCTTGGCATCGGATCAACCCGGGCGGTCCTGGAAGGAGCCG
>JAGYMR010000092.1 GCA_018400515.1 Tangfeifania sp. | reverse complement strand
CATCGGGATGTCGGTAGATGCCAACGTGCTGATATATGAAAGGGTCCAGGAAGAGTTGCGGGCAGGAAAAGGATTGAAACTGGCCATCTCCGACGGGTACAAAAATGCCTATTCCGCTATTATCGACGGACAGGTGACCACCCTGCTTACCGGAATCGTGCTGTATGTCTTTGGATCCGGCCCCATCAAAGGTTTTGCCACGACCCTGATCATTGGTATCCTGACGTCCCTCTTTAGCGGGATTCTTTTAACACGGCTGATTTTTGACTGGAGGCTGAAGGGAAATAAAAAGATTCTGTTCAGCTCCTCTTTTACCCAGAACTGGCTGCGGAACACCTCCATCAAATTTCTGGAAAAACGGAAGGTGGCTTACATTATCTCCGGAACATTCATTATTCTGGCGGTTGGTTCCCTCTTTGTCCGCGGGCTGAATTACGGCATCGATTTCAAAGGGGGACGCACCTATGTCGTCCGTTTCCAGGAAGATGTTCAGGTGAGTGATGTGCAGGAGGCCCTGGGCAGTGTTTATGGCGAAGTTCCGGAAGTAAAAACGTTCGGTGCCGCTAACCAGGTCCGCATCACGACCGACTACAAGATCGGTGACAACAGTGAAAATGTCGACAATGAGGTGGAGGCCTTGCTGATGAGCGGACTGCAGGAAGCGAACCTGATCGATAAAGATGTTACCCTGGAGGAATTTACCGAGGAGTATCAGATGAGTTCCCAAAAGGTGGGGCCCACCATCTCCGACGATATCCGGAAAGATTCGGTGATCGCCATCAGTTTCGCCCTGGTGATTATATTTGTGTATATTCTGATCCGTTTCAGCAACTGGCGTTACGGTCTGGGGGCAGTGGCGGCCCTTGCCCACGATTCACTGATCGTGCTGGGGATCTTCTCCCTGCTCTACAATGCCCTTCCCTTCTCACTGGAGATCGACCAGGCATTTATTGCAGCCATCCTGACCGTTCTGGGGTACTCCATTAACGATACGGTGGTTGTCTTTGACCGGATCAGGGAGTTTCTGAAACTCCATCCCAAACGGGACCGGGTCCAGAATACCGATGAGGCCCTGAACAGTACCCTCCGCCGTACTTTCAGCACATCCCTTTCAACTTTTGTTGTGCTTCTGGCTATTTTCCTGTTCGGTGGAGAAACGATCCGCGGCTTTACGTTTGCATTGCTGGTGGGCGTTCTGGTGGGTACTTACTCCTCACTTTTTGTGGCGACACCCATCTCCTACGAATTCCAGAAAAGGATCGCTAAAGGAACGGTCCGACGGAAAAAATAAACGTTTGACCCAATAAAACGACTCCCGGATCGCCGGGAGTCGTCTTATCTTTTTCATTACTGGCCCGCTTCTTTTTTTATTCCGGGCACGGAGGTTTGATTGATCCAATTTGTATATTTGTACCACTAAACAGATTGCGATGGCAGATTCTATTTTATTTATCAGTGGGGGAGAACTTGTTTTGGTAATGCTGCTTGCTTTGCTTTTCTTCGGAGCTAAAGCCATCCCTGACATTGCCAAAACTCTCGGAAAGGGGCTGCGGGAATTCAGGAAAGCAACCAATGAGATCAGAAGGGAGATTGATGAAAACACTTCCGATATAAAAAAGGATTTTAACGATATCAAAGAGAATGTCCGGAAGAAAACCGACGAATTCAAGCATGAGATCGATGAACAGACCTCGGAGGTGGAGAAAGGGGTTGATAAAGTTTCGGAGGATATCAATGAACAAACCGGTGAGATGAACCAAAATGCCGGCCAGACCGATTCGGATGTGAAAAAGAAGCCCGGTCCTGAGAAACCCTCCCGGGCAACGGATAGCGCATACTCTAAAGACACTGGAAAAGATTCGGATGAACCTTTTGAAGATTAATTAAAACCAGGGAAAATGGTATTTTTTTCGACCCTTGCAATGCTGGTCTGTTTTGTTTTGCTTGCCCGTATTGTCGATCTGTTTTTTATTGCCTCCTTGGATAAGATCTCCGGAGATCTCCGCCTTTCGAGCGATGCTGCTGGAGCGACCTTAATGGCTGTGGGCTCCAGTGCTCCCGAATTGTTTGTGGCCCTTTTTTCCGTATTTAAGCCCGGAGAACACCAGGCGATCGGGATCGGAAGCATTGTGGGAAGCGCCATTTTTAATTTGCTCGCGATTGTAGGGGCGGCCGCCCTGGTGCGGAAAGCAAAACTGAGCTGGCAGCCGGCCACCCGCGATTTAATTTTTTACACGCTGGCTGTGGGGTTGCTGGTCTTTTTTATCTGGGATGGAAATATAACCCTTCCGGAAGCCGTTGTTTTGCTCCTGGTTTATGGTGTTTATGTGGTTGCCGTCGTTTACTGGAAAAAGATCCTGCCCTATCCCGAACGTCCTTACGATGAACCTGAAGCGCGGGATTGCGGAAAAAAAGGAATTGTCGGGGTTCTCGACCGGATTCTGTGCCGTATTTTTCCACAGAAAGAACATTATTATCGTGTTTTTGGACTTTCCATCCTCCTGATTGCAGGGCTTAGCTGGGCATTGGTGGAGCTGGCCGTGGATATCTCCCTGGCACTGAATGTCCCTGAAGCGATCATTGCCCTGACCGTTCTGGCCGTGGGAACCTCTATTCCCGACCTTTTTTCATCCATGATCGTAGCCCGGCAGGGACGGGGCGATATGGCGGTAAGTAATGCTATCGGCTCCAATATTTTCGATATCCTCGTGGGACTGGGATTGCCGCTCTCTTTTTTTATTCTGTTCTTCGGAGGAACAGTAGCAGCCGGGGGAGATATTATCCGGTCCGTCTATATTTTGTTCGGATCAGTGATCCTGCTTGTCCTTATCCTCGTTTTCAGCAAATGGCGGATCGGAAAATTTGCAGGCTATGTGCTGTTGGGGGTCTATTTTCTTTTTGTTCTCCGTGAAATTCTTTTGTTATAATAATGGTTATTAAAAAATTTGCAGGAAGGTGATCAGAGCAGAAAACATTCATAAATCGTTTGGAAACCTCCGGGTATTGAAGGGAATTCACCTGGAGATCCCAAAGGGAAGCGTTTATTCGGTGGTTGGTGCCAGCGGAGCCGGAAAAACCACGCTGCTCCAGATCATCGGCACATTGAGTCAGCCCGACCGCGGGGAAATTTTCTACGGGGATAAAAAGGTTTCCTCCTTTTCTGAAAAGGAACTTTCCGCTTTCCGGAACAGCCAAATTGGGTTTGTTTTTCAATTCCATCACCTGCTGCCCGAATTTACGGCCCTTGAAAACATTTGCATTCCTGCATTCATCGCAAGGCGCTCAAAAAAGGAAGCGGAAAAGGCGGCAATGCGGTTAATCGATTATCTGGGACTGGCCGGCCGGAAGCATCACAAGCCTGCTGAATTGTCCGGCGGTGAAAAACAGCGGGTGGCTGTGGCCCGGGCACTCATCAATAATCCGGCCGTTGTGCTGGCGGACGAACCCTCGGGAAATCTTGACTCGGTGAACCGGGATGAGCTGCATGACCTTCTTTTCAGCCTTCGCGACGACTTCGGGCAAACATTTGTAATTGTTACCCACGATGACCATTTTGCCGAACGCTCCGATAAGATCATTCACATCACCGACGGGGTAATCGACGGGGTGGTTCAGTAATGAATGCAAAACAATTCAGGATTATTGAAAAAAAGGCGGTAAATAAAATTGATCCGGTGGATTTAAAAGCATTTCTCGACGAAAAGGTGGCGACATACAATCGTCCCGCTTTTATTGCTTCGGATCCCGTTCAGGTTCCCCACCGGTTCACTCAAAAGGAAAACATGGAGATTGCTGCTTTTTTAACAGCGACCATCGCCTGGGGCAGCCGCCCCGTCATCATTAGAAATGCCTTCCGGCTCATGCAGCTGATGGACAACCGTCCTTTTGATTTTATCCGGTATTCCTCTGAGGCTGAATATGGGCGGATGGCGACTTTTGTTCACCGTACCTTCAATGGAGCCGATGGCATCTATTTTATTAAATCCCTCCGGAATATTTATCAAAAGCACGGGGGCTTGCAGAAAGTTTTTGAAAAAGGTTTCCGGGAGGGAGGGTCTGTGAAATCGGCGTTGAGCCATTTTCATTCGGTCTTTTTTGAAACGCCGGGCGAACGTACACGCAAACATGTGGCCAATGTGGACCGCGGGGCCTCAGGGAAACGGCTGAACATGTTTCTGCGTTGGATGGTGAGAAAGGATGCCGGGGGAGTCGATTTTGGCCTGTGGAAAGGCATCCCGGCTTCCGCTTTGACGCTTCCCCTGGATATCCATACGGGCAAGGTGTCACGGAAACTGGGACTTTTAGAACGCCGGCAAAACGATTGGAAAGCCGTGGAGGAAGTAACAAAAAACCTTCGTAAATTTGACCCGGCCGATCCGGTAAAATATGACTTTGCCCTGTTTGGTCTGGGGATATTTGAAGCGTTTTGAAATGGGACGAAATGCATATTTTCAGTTTAAGCAATTTAAGGTTGTGCAGGAAAAAGCGGCCATGAAGGTGGGAACCGACGGCGTGCTGCTGGGAGCCTGGGCAGATGTTTCGGGGGCAAAAAACATCCTCGACATCGGAACCGGAACCGGGGTCATTGCCCTCATGCTGGCCCAGCGGTCTGTGGCACCGGTAACAGGGATTGAGATTGAACCCGTAGCCGCCCGGGAGGCCGCGGAAAATGCCCGGCAGTCACCCTGGAAACACCGCATTGTTATTTCCAATAGCTCTTTTCAGGCATTTTGGGAGACCACTCCCGGCTCTTTTGACCGCATTGTGACCAATCCCCCTTTCTTTACGGACAATAAGCGATCAAGAGACCACCTCCTCGCCATGGCCCGGCATAACGACCTGCTCCCCTTTACTGACCTTGCCTGTGGGGCGGTTCAATTGCTTGCCCCGAAAGGAAAACTGGCCCTGATCCTCCCCGTGGAACCGGCCCTTGAATTTATCGACCGTGCCAGCGGGTACTCCCTTCATTTAAACCGGCTGACCGAAGTGAAACCAGGTAAGATGAAAATTCCCAACCGTTACCTGATGGAATTTAGCAAAACAGTCCAACCGGTTCAAAAAAACAGTATAAGCATTCACCGCAACGACGGAACGGATTTTACCCGGGAATACAAGGCATTGACGCGCGATTTTTACCTGAACTTCTGATTTGAAACGAGCATGAAAAATAATAACACCCGAGGGAATGATTAAAACTTATTCAGAAAAGAAAAAGCAAAAATAATATGGACTATCTTCCCGGATTTTTGATTGTCGGGGCCTCCAAAAGTGGCACCTCCTCTTTGTATCATTATTTAAACCAGCATCCGGAAATTTTTTTATCGCCTGTCCGGAAAGAAGGCAGGTATTTTTCGGGAATGGAAGGGAATTATAAAGGCCCGGGGGATGGGCGGATCGACCCGACACTGCCTAAAACGCTGGACGATTATAAAGCCCTGTTTAAGGGGGCTTCCCCGGGAATGGTGACCGGGGATATCTCTCCCGATTACCTCTATTTTTATAAAAATGCCGTTCCGCGTATCAAGTCGGTGCTGGGAGAGTCGACTGCCATTCTCATTATTCTGCGTTCCCCGGCCGAACGTGCTTTTTCGGCCTATACCCATTTTAAAAGGGACGGAAGAGAGCCCCTCTCCTTTGAAGCAGCGCTGGAAAAAGAGGAGGAGCGGATGAAAAATAACTGGTTGTGGGCCTGGCAATACCGGAATTCAGGATTGTACTACGACCAGGTGAAGGCGTATGTCGATCATTTCAGAAAAGTAAAGGTGATCCTTTTTGAGGATTTCCGCGATCGCCCCCGGGAAGTGTTAAGCGATATCTGCCGTTTTATTGGCGTTGATCCCGATTTCCGGTTCGACACCAGTTATAAATACAATGTTTCAGGAACGCCCCGAAATCCGTTGATGTATAAACTTGAGACTTCCCGCAGGCTGGTTCGTCTGATAAAGCGGGTTGTTCCCCGGAAGCTTGTGCGGAAGATGAAAAAGCAATGGACCGGCGAAAAGCAGATGGTTAAATCCGGGATGCTCCCCGGGACCCGCAAGCAACTGAACGCCTTTTTTGAAGCAGATATAAAAAAACTGGAGGGACTGCTCCGGAAAGACCTGTCTCATTGGCTGAAATGATGGGTTTTTAGTGGTGAAGGCTGTTTCTTCCGAACAGGGACTTCAGAAGAAAATAGGCATATTCGGTTCTTAAGATTTTTTCACTGCCCCTGAAATGCAGGTCATCCATTGGGATCCGCTGAATGTGTTTCGGACTGCAGTCCCTTTTCAAACCTGCGGTACCCAACGAAAGGTCAATCTTCTCCGAACCTTCGATGTAACGGAATACCGATCCGGGAACACCGGCATCCGTAAAAGGAAAGGCGAAGGTATTCAGTTCCGGGGAGAAGTGTTCTTCGATAAACCGCATGCTGCCGGCAATTTGTTCGATCTGTTCATGTTCCTCCAGTTCAGAAAACAGGGGATGGTTCATGCTGTGCCCTCCGATCAGGAATCCCTCCGACGCCATTTTTTTTAGTTGCTCCAGCGTCAGGTATGGCTTCTCTTTTTCCAGAAAGGCTTCAAACCGAAGACCGAGTAAGCGGGCCACCTGATCCCTTATTCGGTTGTCATCCTGTTTCAGGTGTTGGATTCTTTTGATGTATTCCGGAAGGCCGGAACCGCTGCTTCCCAGGAGACCGCCAATTTCTTTGAGGAGGTGGGGCGAGGAGGCCTTCATTAACCGGTCGATGATCAGGCTGTTTTTAAAACGGTGGAACAGGGCTTTATTATCCACAAAGCCGGGATTGACGAGGAATGCTGCGGATATCCCCCTGCTTTTCAGGATGGGGCAGACCACCTCAAAGCACTCTTTCAGTCCGTCATCAAAACTCAGAAAAAACAAAGGCTTGCTGGATTTTTTTCCGCCCTTTAGGAATTCTTTCAGGTCATGAACCGAGGCAGGGCGGTAATGTTTTAAGAGGAATTCGAGGTCCGTGCGAAACTGCTCCGGGGATACAGGAGGGTAGAGGTGCCGGATGTGGGGCGAATGGCCCTCTCCCACAAAATGATAAAAGGGGAAAATAAAAAATTGCCCCGAGGTACTCCTTAGCCAGCGAAACGGCAGAGGAATGGTCCCGTAATAAGCGATTTTTTTTATAGGTTCACGCATCATGGCATCGGGTCATCCGGTTCTTGATCCAGGCGATCGGGTTTCCCGGGGTAAAGGTGTAAAAATAGGTCTCGGGGAGGGCCCCGAAACCTTTGTAAAAACGGGCCACTCCGGGGATCATCGAACCTTCAAAATCAAGGACGATGTTGCGGGAGCTGCACAGTTTGATCAGTTCGCTGACAATAAGGTACATGGCGCTGTTTTTGAATCCCTGAGGGCTGGAGTAGGCATTTAAATAGTAGGCTTTTCCCCCTTCAAAGACGATGAAGGCAGCGGCACATAAGGTGCCGTTTTTATCATAAGCGGCATAGATGGTTCCTTTTCCGCTTTTCAGGGTCTGGTCCATTAAACGGCTTAAAACCGGACCCGATCCGGCGGGGATTTTTCTTTTTACGGCCGCTGTTTTCCACCGGAAAAATTCATGGGGCTCCAGGCCGGTTTTCACACGGACCTTCATCTTTTCAGCCTTTTTAATATTCCGGCGTGCATTTTCTGAAAAATTTCTGAAATGTTGTTGGTACGAACTTTCCGGGGGGAGCAGATAATTTGTTTTTTCCTGAACCTTCAGTTTCCCGAAAGTCCGGAAATGGGTGCCCGCGTTAAATTGATAATGAATGACGGGGGAGCTGCGGAAAAGCTGGTGGCAGAATCTGATTTGAAGCTCCTTGTCACGGGGAGGGGGGAAGATGCCCAGTTGCTGGCAGTGTAAAGGCTGGAAGATGGCGGTTAATCCGAACCGTTTCTTCACGGGCAGCGGCATGATGTACCGGTAATCCCCGTATATCAGCGCCTCCCATTGAGGACTCACGATATCGAGGAACCATGCCCGCGCATACAAGTTTTTGTTTCCGGCCCGTTCAAGGCAGGCATCCCACTTCCGGTAGTTGATTTGCTGATGTCTCAGGTGGATTATTTCCGGATCTTTACTCATTGGCCCAATCAAAACCTGTTTGGTTCATCTTTTCGAAAACGTTCCGGTATCCTTTCCACGGCCCCCGATCGTTCAGTGTCTCATTGTGCCAGATGCTCACAAAGGTGCCGCCTGTCCGCTGAACCTCCCGCATCAGGGTTTCAATCTCTTTCAGGGCCTCATCGGGCGGCAGGCCCATGTAATTTTTCAGGGTTACATCCATTACCTGAAACGGAATAATTTTTAATGAAGTGGCCTTCTCTTTTTTCAGGTCATAAAAATAGAAGGGGGTGCAGATCCCTGCGCGAAAACCGGTATGAGAAGCGTACCCCATGGTGTAATCCTCCTTTATTCCTGCCTTTAAAAGGCGGCGGTAGGTGCGCGGAAATTTGAGGCGCAAAAAGTGCTGCCGGCTTCTCCGGATTTTTGTGCCCGTAATCCCTTCGAGCCGTTTGATCTCCACCGGTAGTTTTTTCTTCCCTTTCTTCCGGCTGGAAGAAAAGGAGGGATGGATTCCCACCTGGTATTTTTGGCTTGTCTCCAGAATGAGCTTTCTGAAGGCGTTGTTTTTGAAAGAGGTGTTTTTGTCGTACCGTTTATAATCGCCCACAAGGAAAAAAAAGAGGGCTTTGTCCCGGTTCCCCTCAAAAGTTTTATCCAGGTAATCATAGGTATCGTAAGGGTCTTTTTCCCTTCCGCTCCAGACCCGGATCTTTTTTCCCGCTTCGGCGAAGCGGGCTTTCGAAAGGGCTTTTCCGAGGGCGCCCACTCCCCGCCAAAAACCTTTATGGTTGTATGCCCAGGCATTGTCAATATCAATGGTTGAGCGGAAGTTAAATGTTGGTTCCGGAAATTCCAGGCCGGGAAATCGCTCCTTCAGCTTTTCGGCCAGGATGCCCGCCCAGATGTTGACGACCGGTTTTTTCAGGAGGTTGTACCTGGCCAGGATGCTTTTTTCGGCAGGGAAACGGTTGTGTTTACCCCGTGTTGTTTCTATATACTCTTCATAGCGGGAGACCAGGTAAAAGGATGCAGCAAGGGGATCAAAGGGCAGGACCGAATCTTCCGAACTCTCAAAGAAATATTTTTCGTCGTTGTACCAAACCGGCTGAATATTGGGTTGGATTAGGGCCTTGCAATGCATGAACCGGTGGGGTTTCAGGTAGAATTCATCATCAAATCTTTCATACGAGTAGTTTATTTTGGGGTGCGTTGATTTTAAAAATTCAGCGGAGTTGGTGGTAAAAGCGACTTTATTTTTCAGGATCTGGGAAAAGATCAGGTCGGAAACATAGGCGATGCGCGGATTGAGCTCGTCGGTATAAAAAAGGATCATAAAAATGCTGTTTTTAATCGATTATTCCTTCATCGGCCATACTAAGATAACGGTTTTGTCCAATTATGATATGGTCAAGGACGGAAATGTCCATGAGGGCGCCGGCATTTTTTATTTTCCGGGTAATTTTCAGATCGGCCTCCGAAGCTTCCATGGTTCCGGATGGGTGGTTATGGCATAAAATAAGGGCGGAAGCTAATTTATCAAGGGCCTGTTTCAGAATGATGCGTACATCGATGACTGTTCCGGAAATTCCGCCCTGGCTGATTTTGAAGTGGTCAATGATTTTATTTCCCCGG
>JAGYMR010000091.1 GCA_018400515.1 Tangfeifania sp. | reverse complement strand
CCCCATTTTAAGATTGTGGAAACCGGATTTAATTTTTCCCCAAAAAGGGTATGGGAGGCCAACTTCCGGATCTTCGCCCACGAACATTCCCTGGCTGGTTTGGGTTAAACTTAACTTACTGAATAATCCGGCGGATTTCCCCGGAATTTTATCCTGCCGGTATAAAAACTATACCGGTATAAAATATTACATTTGAAACAAAAACAGGAGCATACTGCGTAACATGAAAGAAAACAGGTCTGATACGAATAAAAAGATGAACCGCTACTTTTTTTTCGTCCTTTTCATTTTGACTGCGCTCACGGCATGCCGGAAGCATGATCCCCAGCCCGTGGAACTATCATGGCAGTTTATCGGGGGTGCCAGCGGATGGACGGGAGATTTTGCCGATTATCCCTACGGGCAGGATACTGTTTATGAATTACATTTCGAATATGCCCCCCTGCCGGAACCTCTGGACACGGGGAAAAGCGGTCTGAAACTTACCGGCCGGAACATGAGCGATGACCTTTTTATGTTTGCCAAAAAACAGATAACCGGTCTGGAGCCCCTCACCACCTACCAGGCTTCATTTTATATTGAATTTGCTTCTGATGTTCCCGACGGAACGACGGGAATTGGCGGCAGTCCGGGCGAATCGGTTTTTATCAAAGCCGGTGCCACCACCATTGAACCGCAAAAAGTTCCGGAAGAAAACAGTTTTTACCGGATGAACATTGACAAAGGCAATCAGGCCGAGGGGGGAAAAGATATGCTGGTGATCGGCGACTTTTCCAACGACACCGACCGGGCGGTTTATACCCTGAAATCGGTCACCAACCAATCTCCTTTCGAAATCACCACCAATGAGAACGGAAGTTTGTGGCTGATTTTTGGCATCGATTCAGGGTTTGAGGGCTCTACAACGATCTACATCAATTCCATCCGCACCGAATTGCTAAAACTATAATACCATGCGATCATTTATCCTCAGCATTTTTTTTACAGGCCTCCTGTTTTTCAACGGTTGTGGACCGGGCAAAAAGGGGAAAGTGGGGACAGCAAAAAAGGAGGAGCTTCCGCGGATTGCTATTTGCGGCTTTGCCATTGAGTCGAGCACATTTTCACCTGCAGTAACTCAGAAAGAAGCGTTTCGCACCCGCCGGGGAGAAGAAGTTTTCTCCTACTATCCCTTCCTGGCCCCGGATTCGCTGTCCCGGCAGCGGGCCAACTGGATCCCTCTTATACGAGGGCATGCGATTCCCGGGGGAATCGTAACCCGGGAAGCCTATGAATCCCTGGTAACCGAAATGCTTGAAAAGCTTGGTGAAAATGGGCCCTACGACGGAATATTTTTTGATATTCATGGGGCCATGAGTGTTGTGGAAATGGATGATCCCGAAGGCGACATGATCGCCCGGATGCGTGAAGTCGTTGGAAAAGAACCGTTGATCTCTACCTGCATGGACCTTCATGGCAACGTAACCCCCCGGCTGGCAGGCCACACCGATTTAATCACCTGCTACCGGATGGCGCCGCATGAAGATGCTCTGGAGTCGAAGAAACGGGCGGTGGTGAACCTGCTTGAGCGGCTCGAAAGCGGAAAAGGGAAACCTGCATACAAAGCCTGGATTCCGGTCCCTGTTCTATTGCCCGGGGAAAAGACCAGCACCCGGATTGAACCGGCAAAAAGTCTGTATGCCCGTGTGGCTCCCGCTGCTGACTGCAAAGGGGTCATCGATGCCGCGATATGGGTGGGCTATGCCTGGGCGGATGCCCCCCGGAACCATGCAGTCGTCATGGCTACCGGCGATGATAAAGCGGCCGTAACAAAAACAGCCGAAAAGCTGGCCCGGCATTTCTGGGACGTCAGAAAAGATTTTAAATTTGTGGCCCCGGTGGCTCCCCTGAAAGAGTGCCTTAACAAAGCCGTTGCCAGTGATAAAAAACCTTTCATCATCAGCGATATGGGCGATAATCCAACTGCCGGCGGAGCAGGCGACGTCACCTGGACCCTTCAAAGAATCCTCGCCCGGCCGGAATTTAAGAAAGCAACCGGTCCTTCCCTCATCTATGCCTCCATCCCGGGGCCCGGTTTTGTTGAGAAGGCCGTAGAAGCCGGCGTTGGCGGAAAAGTGGAAGCCACGGCCGGTGCAAACATCGACGACCGGTATGCACCACCGGTAAAACTGGCAGGAACAGTGAAATCCATTAAACACGGTGATCCCGATGCAAAAACAGAGGTGGTGGTCCGGGTGGGCAGCGTCCATGTCATTGTTACAAAAAAACGAAAACCTTACCATTACGAAAAAGATTTCACCCGCCTGGGACTTCAGCCACGGAGCACCGATATCCTTGTGGTAAAAATCGGGTACCTCGTTCCTGAGTTATACAACATGCGGGGCGACTGGATCATGGCATTAACACCCGGGGGGGTTGACCAGGACCTGAAACGGCTCGGCTACCAGCGAATCAAAAGGCCGATGTACCCGCTGGATGAAGATATGGAGGATCCCGACCTGAGTGCCCGCCTGATCCCATCTTCGGATAAATTCTAGCATTAACAAAAAAATTTTCACACCATGATGTACCTACCCAAAGAAAACCGTTATGACGAGATGACTTACAACCGTTGCGGCAAATGGGGCCTCAGGCTTCCGGCTGTTTCCCTGGGCTTATGGCAAAATTTCGGAGGCATTGATGTTTTTGAAAACGGCCGGGCCATTTTGCACCGGGCATTTGATCAGGGCATTACCCATTTTGATCTGGCAAATAACTACGGACCGCCTCCCGGTTCGGCGGAGGAGAACTTCGGAAAGATCCTGAAACAGGATTTCAGGACTTACCGGGACGAACTGATCATTTCCACCAAAGCCGGTTACACTATGTGGCCGGGGCCATACGGAGACTGGGGCAGCAGGAAATACCTGCTGGCAAGCCTTAACCAAAGCCTGAAACGGATGGGCCTGGAGTATGTGGATATTTTTTATTCCCACCGGCCCGATCCGGAAACCCCGCTGGAAGAGACCATGATGGCACTTGATCAGGCGGTTCGGTCAGGAAAAGCATTATATGCAGGCATTTCCAATTATCCGGCCGATAAAACCCGGGAGGCAGTTAAAATCCTGAGAGAACTCGGTACCCCCTGCCTCATGCACCAACCGCGCTATTCCATGCTCGAACGATGGGTCGAAGATCAATTGCTGGATGTTCTGGAGGATGAAGGCATGGGGTGCATCGCATTCTCACCACTGGCACAGGGAATCCTCACCGATAAATATTTGAATGGAATTCCTGAGAATTCAAGAGCCGCGCGGGAAATTTTTCTGAAAAAAGAATCGGTGCATTCTGCCCATTCGAAAATTAAAAAACTGAACGAAATAGCCCTTGACCGGGGACAATCCCTGGCGCAAATGGCACTTTCATGGGTGCTGAAAGACCAACGGATCACTTCGGTACTGATTGGGGCCAGTTCAGTGAAGCAAGTGGAAGAAAATGTCGCCATATTACAGCAACCGGAATTTTCGGGGGATGAGCTGAAAAAGATCGAGGCAGTATTAGAATAGCCGGGCACACTACCCGGATTTCAAACAAAAAGGCGTTAATACATTATTATTTGCCAGGCAAAAAAAAAGTCCGCCAATCAGCGGACTTTTTTCTTATAACTTTTGTTTCAACGTTTCTTTCAACCTTCCATCAGAGGCCTAAAAGCATTTCTGCCCCCCAAAAGAGGCCGAAAATAATTGCCACTCCGGCAATCGCTCCAGCTGCCAGTGAAACCAAAAGGTTTGCAGGCAACTTCTGTTTTTCATTCTCAGTACTTGTTGTAATAACAATCTGATTCTGATTTGCTTTTGTTTCCATAGTTCTCTGTTTTCATTAAAAAAAGACTAAAATGTCTTTTGCAAAAATAAGGAGTATTTTCAAAACATGTTCTACGACATGTCAAAAAAATGGTTCTGTTAAATTACTGTTACCTGAACCATGCATTTATTTTCAGCGGTCACAACTTTATATTTAACCCCGGCGAACCGGGGGCGTTTCAACCGGTTGTCCAAAATTCATGCCACGTACCCTAAACAGCGATCATTAATGATTGTTCAAATTATTGCAAGTAGTATTTTCCGGAGGGGCAGATCTTCCCCTTCGGTTGAAAAAAATTTGCAGATGGTTCTTCCTGAATTTGGGGTCCGCCGTTCATGCGAGAAAGCAAAAAAGCAGGCAGGGGCCTAAAGCAACAGCTCCTGAGCCTTTTTAGATGGCTGATTGAAATTGCCGGAGAAACCGGATATCGTTTTCAAAAAAGTGTCGGATATCCTTTATCCCGTACTGAAGCATGGCAATCCGCTCAATTCCCAGGCCAAAAGCGAATCCGGAATATTCATGACTGTCAATATTACAGCTTTCCAGCACATTGGGATCGACCATTCCGCACCCCAGTATTTCAAGCCAGCCCGTATATTTACAAACATTGCAGCCCTCTCCACCGCAAATAGTGCAACTCACATCCATTTCAGCGCTCGGCTCGGTAAAAGGGAAATAGGATGGGCGCAACCGGATCCGGGTATCTTCACCAAAAAGTTCTTTGGCAAAATAGAGCAATGTTTGCTTCAAATCGGCAAATGAAACATCCTTATCGACATACAATCCTTCCACCTGGTGGAAAATGCAATGGGATCGGGCCGAGATGGCTTCATTACGGAAGACCCTCCCGGGAAAAATAGCGCGAATAGGTGGTTGCTCTTTTTCCATTACGCGAATTTGCACACTGGACGTATGTGTCCGCAGCAATACATCCGGATCTTTCTCAATAAAAAAAGTATCCTGCATATCGCGTGCCGGGTGTTCTGGCGGAAAGTTCAGTGCCGAGAAGACATGCCAGTCGTCTTCGATCTCCGGGCCTTCTGCAACGGTAAATCCGAGCCTGCCAAAAACATCGATAATTTTATTTTTCACATAGGCCAGCGGATGACGGGTCCCAAGCTTCAGTGGTTCACCCGGCATGGTAAGGTCGACACCGGTGGGTCCCGCCGCTTTCTGCTCAAAAGAGTCCCGCATCCGGTTGATCTTCTCAAGGGCAAAATTTTTCAGATCATTGATGGCTTTTCCCACCGCTTTTTTTTCCTCTGCTGGAACATGCTTAAAATCAGCAAAGAGTTGATTAATAACCCCTTTTTTACTGATATACTTGATCCGCATTTCCTCCACTTCTTCAGGTGTTGAAGCTTCTGCGGCATCAATTTCCTGGTGTAAAGCCCTGATCTTTTCTAACATTCCTCACTTTTTTCAATTAAAGGGACAAATATAATGAATCCGGTTGAAATCCGTCACCTCAGTCTTACCTGAAAAAACACCGGTTCATGGTCCGAATACTTAAAATTCTGCCGCCAGGTTTTCATTTCCAATACCTGCACATTGGGAGAAACGATGAAATAATCGATGATGGTTACACCGGTTTTCCCTTTGGTCAGGGGTGCATCGATTTCGCGGTTGGTGGGCCGTACGGGATCAAAGACTATTTTCCAGGCAGGAGGAAAAAGTGACGCATCCAAAACTTCCCTGTGCACCGCCGGAAAAGGCGCATCAATACTGACGGAGTCATAACCCGGCGGATTTTGATTCCAGTCACCTCCGGCAACGACGTAATTGCCTTTTTTATACGCTTCGAGCATCAGGTTTCGAATTATTGGCATCTCTTTTTCCCGGAGTTTGCCCCCCGCGTCATAGGCTGAATTATGGGTATTGAAAACAACCAGTTCTGCACCGTCCTCCAGGGGGTACCTTGAAACGAGAAAGCACCGGTCAAGCATAAACAAACGCATCGGCCATTTATATTCAGAAAAATAGGAATAGCGCCGGGAATCTTCGGGAGAAAAACGGGAAAGGGTCATTTGCCCCATGGCCATTTTTCCCAGGGGATGCAGGAGGGGTACAGGAATGAAGTCCACCTTATAATTATACCCAAATGTTGAAAAATACCCGGGCAATTGCCGCTGAATGGATACCGCCTGATCCTGATAATCCGTACGGGTGGAGTTTCGATCGACCTCCTGTAAAAGAATGAAATCAATGCTGTCCGAAGCCTTCAGGGTATTTAGGACGCCCGAAGTATATTTTTTTACCCGCCGGGACTCCGGATGAATCCCCTCGCCTCCATCAAAGAAAAAATCCATTTCTGCCCCCAGTCCAAGATATCCGATGTTCCAACTAAGAAAAGTAAAAACCCGGCCCTGGGGCATGTTTGGCTTTCCGTTCCCACTGACTTCAATTTTTAAAACCGCTTCCGGGCGGTAATCGTTCAGCGCTGCCCAAAAAATAACTCCTGCCAGGTAAATCGTAGCCATTACAACCATCAGGGTCAGGAACCGGGATAAATATCGGAAACCTCTTGTCATTAAAAACAAATATCTTAAAATTTTTGAATGTAACACAAAAAACATGGAGTTTGCTCATCCCGAAAATCCTGATTTTTTTAGGTTTAGCAACCAGAAATCCTGTATTCGTTCTTATCTTTGCCCCAAAAATTTATGAAACGGGCATGATTTATAATCACAAAAGATTATGAATAAATTTTATGTAAGAGCGACTGATGAAACGGTTCCATACTATACCTTTGATAGTAACCATTTTTCAGTATGAAAGGAACACGGGAATTATGATTGCCCGAAAACATAGTTGTTTTAGTTAATGAATGGCCGGAAGCGTTGTGAGATCCGTACCAGCATTAAACAACTTATTGTCAAATATCTAAATAAATTTTTTTCAGATGAAGCAGCAACAGATAATCTCTAAACGCATTGGCTTTTCCAATGCAATACTGGTCGTCAACGGGAAAAATTCGATTTTAGTGGACACCGGAATCCGGAGGGGACTTCAACCATTCCGTATTTTATTCCGCCAGGCCGGTTTATCTCCCGGTGACCTGAAGCTCATTGTACTGACGCACACCCACTACGATCATACCGGCAATTTAAAGGCGTTAAAAAGGTGGACCGGAGCCCCCGTGGTCGTCCATGAAAACGAATTTGAAAACCTGAATAAGGGATTTATGCCCATTCCTCAGGGAATGGGACGCTATACCGGATTGGCATCCCGCCTTGGAAAAACATTCTTTCCACGGTTTGCCTCTCCAGCAGCCTTCCGGGCCGACCTGACGGCCGGGGACCAATTTGATTTAAAACCCTATGGGATTGATGGTACAATAATTTTTACACCCGGTCACACAACGGGGTCCCAGTCGGTGCTGACCGGGAAAACACTGATTGCAGGGGATACGTTCATTCACATGAACAACGGCATTATTTTTCCCCATTTTGTGGAAGATCCTCACATGCTCCTCCAGACATGGGAAAGGCTTTTCGAAATGGAAATAGAAGAGATTTATCCGGGGCATGGTCCCCGGTTCCGCTTATCAATGGCTGAAAAAGCGTACGAGCGATGGAAACAAAAAATCCACAAAAAAAAGGCGGTACCATCCACTTGATACCGCCGGCAATTAAAAGCCAAAGTTGTCAATGGCTGAAATTATAGAATACTAACTGAACTTGCTTTTCACTCTCTTAATAAACGATTTAAAACACCGTTAAACTATTCACAAATTTTGTGCCAAAATTACACTCTTTTGTGTTGGAAGTCATCCCCCGAAAGCCGGCTCTGACGGCAGAAGATCCCCTTTTCACCCACCGGCAGCTATTCCGGAAAATTCTGAAAAACCTGATGATTCAGGTGGACTGTTTCAGGGTTGCGATGGTTTCGAGGAGCAGCCCGATAACATTTTCGACATTCCGGTTAAAAACCTGCATGACCTCCTCCCATGTAACGGCCTCCTCACCGGTTTTCCAGCAATCGTAATCGGTACTCAGAGCCACGGCCGCGTATGGGATACCGAGCTCATTGGCAAGGATACATTCGGGGGCGGTGGACATATTGATAACATCGGCCCCCCAGGTCCGGAACAAATTGGACTCGGCGCGGGTGGAAAAGCGCGGTCCCTCAATCGTGACAACCGTACCGGAGGGGTGAAAACGCAGTTCCTTTTTGGTAGCTGCCGCCACCAGTTTCTCCCTCAAAAAGGGATGGAACGGATCCGGCATAGGGGTATGCTTTAATTGCCCTCCCTCAAATTTTTCAAAAAAGGTAATTGCCCGGTGTCGCGTAAAATCTATGAATTGGTCAGGAAAAACAACATCTCCCCGTCTGATCTCCTCACGGAGGCTGCCACAAGCTGTAGTCGCCAGAATATACGAACACCCCAGCTCCCTGATGGCCCATATATTGGCCCGGTTATTGATCTCGGTCGGGGGGATGGAGTGATCCCGCCCGTGGCGGGAAAGAATGCACACATGAACGCCTTTAATTTCTCCGGTTTTAAAAGAGGAAGAAGTTTCCCCCCAGGGTGTCCGGACCCTTTCTTCCCCTGGATTTTTCAAAATAGCCGGGTCTTCCAGACCGGATCCACCGATAATTGCAATTTTTTTCATTTTTTCTGGATTTTCATATTTTTCTCCGGAAATAACTCCAGGATACTTTTTTTATTTGCCTGACAAATGCCCCGTTCGGTAATCAGACCGGTCACCAACCGGGCGGGGGTAACATCGAATCCATAATTCACAGCCGGACTTTCCGCTGGGATCAGGCGGACCCGTTGAATTTCCGACCCTGTCCACCCTTCGGTTTCGGCAACCTCTTCAGGAGCTCTTTCTTCCACGGGGATTTCCGACAATCCATCACTGATCGCCCAATCGAAGGAGGAGGAAGGCAAAGCGACAAAAAAGGGAATTTGATTATCGCGGGCGGCGAGGGCTTTCAGGTAAGTTCCGATTTTATTGGCAACATCGCCGTTAATGGTGGTCCGGTCACTGCCTACGATCACCAGGTCCACCAACCCGTGTTGCATCAAATGTCCGCCGGCATTATCGACAATAACGGTATGGGGTACCCCCTCCTGTCCCAATTCATAAGCCGTCAGTCGTCCCCCCTGATTGCGCGGCCGGGTTTCATCCACCCAAACATGCAGCGGAATCCCTTTCCGGTGGGCCATATAAACCGGAGCAGTTGCGGTTCCCCAGTCGATGCAAGCCAGCCAGCCGGCATTGCAATGGGTAAGGATATTTACCACACTTTTTTTCTCCCGGTAGATGCTTTCAATAATCCGAAGCCCATTTTCCCCGATCCGTTCAGAAAACTGAATCTCCTTCGCTTTTAGAGCATTTACTTTTTCAAGTCCTTTTTGAAGAAGCGCCTGAGGGTCCCGTTCTTTCCGGGCAAGGGACAACATTTCATCCACGGCAAAAGCCAGATTCACGGCGGTTGGCCGCGATGACTTCAAATAAGCGGCCTTTTCCAGGAAATACCCATCCGGATCACTGCCCCTGAAATCGCGGAAAGCAAGGAGCATGCCACAAGCAGCAGTCACCCCTATCAGAGGAGCGCCGCGGACAACCATCTGCCGGATGGCAAAAAAGGCGTCTTCGACCCTGCGAATATCAAACACTTCAAATTCAAAAGGCAATTTTCGCTGGTCAATTACCTGAAAAGCGATGGGTTCTTTTGATTTCAACCAGATGGTATGGGATTGTTTGCCATTGATCTTCATGGATCTCCTATTTTCGTTTCATTCATTCGAATAAAATTAAATTTAATGATTGCATTTCAGTCAAGTATATATTTCTAAAATCATTTTTTCATAAGGCCCATGGAACTCGCTTGTAATTTTATT
>JAGYMR010000090.1 GCA_018400515.1 Tangfeifania sp. | reverse complement strand
CGTTTCCGCTTTCAGGCAGGCGACTGAGAAATATGCGGCCGAAATGGAAAAAGCCCTGAAAAACCTGGAAAACATCCTGGACCTTTGGAATCAATGGGCGGAATGCACCATACAGGAACCCCCTCCCCGGAAAGCGACACAAGAACTGATCGACACCACACGGCAGAAGCCTTTCCCGGATCTGCCCGTAGAAACGGCCCGGGAGATCAAAACCAAAGCCGAGGAAGAGATGGGGCGGAATTATTCCCTTACAGGCGAAAGAACAGGAACTCCGGGGGAAACGGAAGATTATTCCCATTTCGGTCTTTCGGGGAGCATCGGCTATGCCTTTACTTCGATGGGGAAACTGAACGACTATTTGGACTATCTGAACACGGCCTGGAACGGCAACATCCCTTCCATTAACCACGGCACTTCTTATTCGGTCGGGATCGACTACTTCTTTTTAAAAAATCTGGGCGTGGGCGTGGGTTTTGAAAACATTTCAGCATCCACCGAAGGGATCCTTCAAATTTATGACACCCGCTACACCAATAACATCAAAGCCAACGGGATTGCCCTTTTGCTGCTGGCACGTTCCAATCCGGTAATCGAACGCTTCGCGTTTACAGGATCCGTTAGCGCGGCATATTTCTTCTCTCACTATAAAGAAGCCGAAAACGGTTTTGTGACGGAAGGTTCTGCGACAGCCCCCGGATTCAAAATCGCTGGAGGATTTGAATACATGCTTACCCCTTTCCTGGGCATTCAGGCATTGACCGGATACCGCTCCCTGGCCGGCGTCGAGCACGATGCAACTTTTTTCCTTCCGGAAGAACCTCCGGTATTGCTCGATTATTCCGGCCTATCCGGGGAAATCCGGATGATCATCAAATATTAAACAATGCAGGAGTTGTTGCCGGAAACATTACCTTTGACCTCTAAAGGATGAAAACCCATGGTCAAAGAAGCCTGTGTGGAAAATCTTAAAGAGGCCCTCCGGGCAGAACAAAAAGGGGCCGACCGCATTGAACTCTGCGCCCGCCTGGAAAAGGACGGACTGACCCCCGCACCTGCGGTAATGAAAAAGGTGTGTGCGGCCCTGAAAATCCCGGTCATGGTCATGATCCGTCCCCGGGAAGGAAATTTTGTCTACTCCGCGGAAGAGATGGAGTGCATGGAACAGGCCATTGATGAGGCGAAAGATGCGGGAGCAGCAGGCATTGTCCTTGGATTGCTTACACCCGGCAACACCATTGACGAAAAAAACACCCGGCGGCTTGTTACCCGTGCGCAGCCTTTGCCCGTTACCTTCCACAAAGCCATTGATGAACTGAAAAATCCAGAAGAGGGTGTAAAAGTGCTGAAAACCATCAAAGGCATTCACCGCATTTTATCTTCCGGCGGGAAACCTACGGCAAGTGAAGGGGTGGAAACCCTGAGAAAAATGATAAAAGCCGGCGGCGGCCATCCCCTCCTTATGGTAGCCGGAAAAGTGACCGACCGGAATGTGGAGGCGATCGCTCAAAAAACAGGTGCGAAAGAGTTTCACGGAAGAAGGATCGTGGGGGAGCTTTGAGAAACCGGCCCTGCAACCCTGCGGGGGCTCAAAAAATTCAGCAGCAAAAAAAACGGAAAAAGAGATCGCTGAATTGATTCCGGAGAAAAAAAGCATTCATTGAAAAACGGCCTTAGGAATTTTTTCCCTCCCTCCGTTTGAAAAAATGCCTGGAGTCGCCCCATTCACCATAACCAATCTCACTTCCGGCCAGTTCAATACGGGCTTCAAGACAGTTCCGGCACAATTCGGCATCTTCATCGAGGCAGGGTTTATCCTCGTAAAGGAGGTAATCTTTCCGGTAACGGCAGGGCGTCAGGTTGGGCATGATCACATTGGCCCCCACCGTCAGGGCTTTCTCGCGCCCTGCCGGATCAATGGCCTGCAATGCGGTAGCGGCCGCAATGTTTATGTCGGGCATGAGCAACCGCAACGCAGCGATCATGCTCAGGGCCAGCTCAAACCGCTCCTGTTTGCTTTGCAGCAAATGACGGTACGGATAAAGCGGCGTGTGTTCATGCTCTATATAGGGCCCCATCCCGCACATATCAATGTCCATCTCCCGGAAGAACAGCAAATCGCCTGCCAGATCGTCCACCGTTTGAAAAGGCAGTCCGATCATTACACCCGTTCCTACCTGGTATCCCGATTCCCTTAAAAAATGCAACGCCTCCACCCGCTTTTCAAAGGAGTGTTCCGGCGTACCGGGATGAATTTTAGCGTACAACTCCCGGTTAGATGCTTCAATGCGCAGCAAATACCGGTGTGCGCCGCTTTCGAACCAGCGGCGGTAGGTCTCGCGGGTCTGTTCACCACAACTTAAAGTGATGCCCAGTTCATTGTTCGAAAGCTGCTTGATCTTTTTCAACAGATGATCCACGCGCTTTACAAATGCTGGGGAGGAAAGCTCACCCGACTGAAGGACCACGGAGGCAAAACGGTTCTCCCAGGCAAACCGGCAGGACTCCAAAATCTCATCGTCGGTGGCATTGTACCGGAGAACCTTTTCGTTGCTTCTCCGGATACCGCAATAAAAGCAATCTTTTGAGCAAATATTGGAAAACTCTACAAGTCCCCGAAAATAAACTTTCGGTCCCACCACCTCCTTTTTGACGGCGGCGGAACGCTCCCAAAAGGCCTTTCTCCTGTCTCCTTTTAAATTTAGCAGAAACCCCAGCTCCTCCCGGGAAAATGTGCCATTTTCTAATACTTCGCCCAAATTCATGAGAAAAAAATTAAATAAACATGCTGTTTTTTTCAGTTACAACCATACCGGCAATGGGTTTTGACGCAATAAAAATAAATGAATGTGCGGATTTCCCGGCAAAAATCGCTCTTTTTATTTATTCCCGCAATGGCAGGATCTTCCGGCAGGATCCTGCCGGGCGGCATATACCACCGGCAGAGAAGGGCGGCATCGCCAATGCCAAAAAGCAGATGCTCTGCCCTCCCCCCGGGGGATATGGCCCGCAGTCACCGAAAACCTTTTCCATAACATAAAAACATCCCTTTTCCACGCTTTTTATTAAAAAATAAACCGCTATTTTTACGCCTGAATCCTGCGGGAAGGCTTGGCTGACCTCAGGGAGGAAAAGAACCCGAAACAGCTCCGGGCAAAAAAACGCACCGGAAGCATCGCTGTTGTTTTTCCGGTATGTTTTTCCCCTCCCTGATTCACCGACCACTTCCCGCAAAAAAAATGAATAAAGAAATGACCGGAAATCCGAAACGGCTTGGTTTTGTGGGTATCATCGTTGACCAGCGGGAAAAATGTTCGGAAGAAGTAAACCGGATTTTAAGTGAAAATGCATCACTGATCCTGGCCCGCACGGGACTTCCCCATGCGATGGGGAACGTGTCGGTGATCACACTCGTCATCAATGCCACCACCGATGAAACGGGGATATTGACAGGGAAACTCGGACGCATTGAGGGTGTTTCGGTCAAATCAGGGCTGGCGAAAAAGCAAAACCTGAAGCAACCGCACTGAAGCCCAAACAGGAAGGGCAAAGATAACAACAGAAATAACGTAAAAAATACCATATGTACAATGTACCCGCTGGTTTTATCGACGAAAAGAAAGTTTGGGATGTTCTTGAAGCGAACAAAAAAGCAGATGCTGTAAAGGTAAGGGAGGTGCTTTCCCGGGCAGCAGAAATGAAAGGTCTTGAGATGGAAGATGTGGCGGTGCTGACCGGCATCAGCGACCCGGAATTGCTGGGAGAACTTTTTGACACGGCGAACCGGGTGAAGGAGACCATCTACGGGAAGCGCCTGGTGCTGTTTGCCCCGCTTTATGTATCCAACCTCTGCTCGAATGAATGCCTCTACTGTGCCTTCAGGGCTACCAACAAGAACATTGTCCGGAATGCCCTCACGCAGAAGCAGATTGCCCGCGAGGTGGAAGTACTTATTAACCAGGGACACAAGCGCATTTTGCAGGTAGCGGGTGAATCCTATCCTTCACAGGGATTTCAGTACATCCTTGATTCCATCCGCACCATTTATCAGGTAAAATCAGCCCACGGAGAGATCCGCCGGGTCAATGTCAACATTGCCCCCCTGGACACGGAGGAGTTCAGGCTTCTAAAAAAAGAAGGAATCGGCACCTATCAGATCTTTCAGGAAACCTACCACCGGGAAACCTATAAGAAAGTACACCTCGGGGGCAAAAAGCGCGATTACAACTGGCGGATCTGGTCGCTTCACCGGGCCATGGAGGCCGGGATCGATGACCTGGGGATTGGCGTGCTGTTCGGATTGTTTGACTACCGTTTTGAGATATTGGCTATGATGCAGCACATCCGGGAGTTGGAACATCAGTTTGGCGTGGGGCCCCACACAATCAGTGTGCCCCGCCTGGAACCGGCCACGGGCAGTGACCTGGCATCCCATCCCCCCTTCCCGGTTTCGGACATCGATTTCCGGAAAATCGTCGCCATTTTACGGCTGGCCGTACCCTACACAGGCATCATCATGTCGACCCGGGAAACTGCCCAGATGCGCAGGGAGACCTTTGCCCTGGGCGTGAGCCAGATCTCTGCAGGAAGCCGTACCAACCCGGGAGGATATGAACACGAAGCGGAAGAAGATGATCCTTCCGGCCAGTTCAGCCTCGGCGACCACCGTCCGCTCGATGAAGTGATCCGGGATGTGGCAGGGATGGGATACATCCCCTCCTTCTGCACAGCCTGCTATCGCCTTGGCCGTACCGGACAGGATTTCATGGACCTGGCCAAACCCGGCGACATCAAACTGCATTGCGCCCCCAATGCCCTTTCCTCTTTCAAGGAGTACCTCCAGAATTATGCCTCCCCCGAAACCGGCAAAATTGGAAACCGCTTAATTCAGGAAACCATTGCCGGGATGAACGGACTGGCAAGGCAACGGGCAGAAAAACTGGTAAAACGGGTAGAAGCCGGACGGGATGACGTGTATTGCTGAGCAGAAAAAACCGGCGCGTTATTGAAACGAACGCCAAAAAAATATATAACCCTGGGGGAAAAAGGGAAAAAAAGAAAATCCTGAACCCCTGAAAAAAAATGCCGATGACCGCATTCCGGACAGAAACCGACCACCTCGGGGAAAAAAAGATCCCCTCCGGTGCCTTGTGGGGAATTCATACCGCCCGGGCGGTGGAAAATTTCCGGCTTTCAGGAAAACCGGTACATCCGGAACTCATTAAGGCCTACGGGGAGGTGAAACTGGCTTCGGCACAGACCAACATCCGGCTTGGCTTCTGGAAAGAGGATCCCGGAAAAGCAGCAGCCATCGAACAGGCATGTTCAGAAATGAGTCAGGGACTGCTCAATACGCACATCCGGGTGGATGCCCTCCAGGGAGGAGCCGGAACCTCTACCAACATGAACGTAAACGAAGTTATCGCCAACCGTGCGCTCCGGATCGCCGGCGATCCGCCGGGAAACTATGGCCGGATCGCGCCCCTCGCGGACATTAATCTCCACCAGTCGACCAACGACACCTATCCCACTGCCCTGAAAATTGCCGCCATACGGTTACTCCGGGAGCTCGAACAAAGTGTCCTTGAACTTCAGGAAGCTTTTCAGGAAAAAGAAAAAACATTCGCTTCCATCGTTAAAATCGGCCGGACTCAATTGCAGGATGCCGTACTGACCACCCTGGGCCGCGAGATGAGTGCCTATGCCGAAGCATTCAACCGGGACCGCTGGCGCATCTACAAATGTGAAGAACGCCTCCGTGTAATCAACCTCGGCGGAACAGCCATCGGTACGGGACTGGGAGCTCCCCGGAAATTCATTTTCCGGGTGACCGACCGGTTGCGTGAAAACACCGGTATCGGCCTTGCACGCAGTGAAAACCTCATCGACGGCACCCAAAACACCGACGTCTTTGTTGAAGTATCGGGGATCCTGAAAGCCTGTGCCTCCAACCTTTTTAAAATCAGTAACGACCTCCGCCTGCTGGCCAGCGGCCCCCATGCCGGACTTGGTGAGATCAACCTGCCTGCCAGACAGGCGGGCTCATCCATCATGCCGGGAAAAGTAAATCCCGTTATTCCGGAAGCCGCCGCGCAATGCGCACTGATGGTCACCGGAAATGACCAGATGATCTTCCACGCATGCAGCAACGGAAACCTGGAACTCAACCAGTTCATGCCCCTGATTGCCCATGCACTCCTCGACAACATCCCGCTCCTGACCAATGCCTGCCGTACGCTTAAAGAACATGCAGTCAAAGAAATGACCGCCAACCCCGAAATTTGCCGGAAGAATGTGGAAAACGCCACAGCAACGGCTACCGCCCTTATCCCAAGGATTGGCTACGACAATGCTTCCAGAATTGCAGCAATGGCTCTAAATGAAAAAATCTCCGTCAAAGAAGCCGCACTTCGCCTGAACCTCCTATCAGAAGCGGATTTCGAAGAGCTCATCTCCCCCGAAGCCGTATGCAAGCTGGGACACTGATGGAAACAAACAGGATAAAAATCATCCTGTAACCGGTTGCTCAAGGACCCTGTGGCTCGACTTTTCTGACAGGAACGGTACCAGTTACCCTTTGCCCTGAATGGTCCCCCATGCAAAAAGGAATGAAACGAACATGTAAAATATATACCCAGGAGGATAATAAAAGCACATGCGCATTCCAACCGATACCTTTGAGAATAACCAATTTTTATCGAATAAAAAATTCCCCATGATTTTGATGTTCTTATTAACTGTTTATCAACCAACTGTGATTCTGGTCGACAAAAAAATATAAAAATGTATTAATATCTTATTGTTTTCTAAATAAAAATTTATATGTTTGAACCAGATTTTAAATAATGCGAACGAAAGATACAAACATGTATAACCCAAAAATTAGAAGATTATGAAAAAGGTACTATTTTTATTTGCAATCGTTTTAGCTTATGGTTTTTCCGTTTCAACTGCAAAAGCTTCGGAAACAGTGAAAGAGAAAACAACCGTGGTTGCTGAGATGGATGATCACCAGAAAGCAGAAGCTGACAAAGACAAAGAGAACGACAAAAAAGCTGCGGCTAAGAAATCAGAAGGTTGCAGCGACAGTAAGGAAAAGGCAGCTGCCGGATCGAAGGACTGCGGAAGCAGCAAGGAAAAAGCCGGGGCAAAAGCCGATGATTGCGCCACCAGTAAGGCCAAAGCCGAGGCAAAATCGGCCGGTTGTGGTGAGAAGACAAAAACCGCTTCTGCAGGCTGCGGAGCAAAATAGTTAAACAGCGTCCCCAACCGAAACATTTTCAAAACTGCTCTTCAGATATTTTTCTGAGGGGCAGTTTTTTTTTGGAAGAAAGCCCGGGAATTTGTACTTTCCGGTTCGAAAAAAAAGATGAGAGCACCGAAAACATTTCGCCTGCACATTGGCATTTTTGGCCGCAGGAATGCCGGCAAGTCAAGCATCCTGAATGCCCTGACCCAGCAGGATGTTTCCATCGTTTCGGATATTGCCGGCACAACGACCGACCCGGTGGAAAAGCCCATGGAGCTTTTACCCCTGGGCCCGGTACTGTTCATTGACACCGCAGGAATCGATGATGAAGGAGATCTGGGAACAAAAAGGGTGACACGAACCCTCGCTGTTTTCGACCGGACCGACCTGGGGGTGATCATTTCCAATTTTGCCGATTGGGGCAATTATGAACAGCGCTTAATGAAAACTTTTCAGGAACGGGATATTCCATTCATTGTTGTTTTCAACAAGATCGATGCTTTTGGGGAGAACGCTGAAATTACGGCCGGACTGGAGAAGAAAAAAATAAAATTTGTTTTTACATCTGCTACCCGAAAGAGAGGCATTTCATCGTTGCGCCAGTTGTTACTTAAAACAGCGCCTGCCGATTTCATCAACCGTCCCAGCATCCTGGCCGATCTGGTCGGCCCCGGGGAAGCAGCAGTGCTGGTGGTCCCCATCGACAAGGAGGCGCCTAAAGGGCGGCTGATACTGCCGCAGGTGCAAAGCATCCGTGACCTGCTCGATAACGACTCCTTCTGCCTGGTCGTCAAAGAGCGGGAACTTCGCGAAGCCTTGTCACGTCTGAACAAACCACCAAAGCTGGTGGTCACCGATTCACAAGCCTTTTTAAAGGTGGCCGCCGATACGCCTCCCGGGATTCCCATGACCTCCTTCTCCATCCTTTTTGCCCGTTTCCAGGGCGATTTGCCCGAAATGGTCCGGGGAGCCATGGCCATCGACTCGCTGAAAACCGGGGATAAGGTGCTCATCGCCGAAGCCTGCTCCCACCACCCCATTGGAGAAGATATCGGGACAGTGAAAATCCCCCGCTGGCTCACCCAATACGTCGGGGGAAAGCTGGAGATCGACAGCATCCGGGGGCACGATTTTCCCCCGGACATTTCAGATTATAAGATCATCATCCACTGCGGGGCCTGCATGTGGAACCGGCGCACCATGCTCAGCAGGATCATGAAAGCCCGGCAGGCCGGGGTGCCCATCACCAATTACGGGCTTACAATCGCTTTTTCGCTTGGGATTTTCGAACGGGCATTGCAACCATTTCCCGCCGCCCTCGAAATCTATAACGCCGATCTATAAAAGCGGAATTTTAACCACCAGGTTCTCCGAACCACCCACAAAGGCGGTTACCACTTTGTATTCGACCGATCGCTGATCCTCCGGGGCGGAAATAACCTGCGCTGAACGGGGAAAGAGGGTGATCTTCCGTGTAGCATCACCTGAAATCAGTTCGAGTTCAAAATAGAGATCACTGTTATTCTTTATCTCATAGAAATTTCTGTTGTCGCGTGAATAAAAATCCGGTCCCGTCTCAACACATGCATGAAACAGATCTTTCACATGTTGCTCTTTGCCGGCAATTATTTTACTGGCCCACGCAACCGTACGCCCCTGCTCCAGGGCCTCTCGAACCGCTTCGGGCGTCCGCTCTTTTGCAAATACCAGGGTCATTGTACGATGAATGTAATCCCCCAGATCGTAATCGTGCTCTACCAGGTTATGGATGTCGGATGTACCGAGAACAGTTAAATCCTTCTCCACACACCAGTCGAGTGCCTTCTGATGAAATCCGAAGCCATTGATGACCTCAATGCCATGCAATACCTTCTCCTGATAAAGGTCCTCAACAAAATCCAGCCATTCGTAGGAACCTTCAATGCGGTTGACCTGCCAGCCGGGATGATTCCAGAAAATAAAAGCATCCTGTTCTGCTGCCTTCATCACCGCTGCTTTATCTTTAGCCCTGTCCCGGTCTTCGATGTATCCGGATGCATCATCCACAAAAAGGGCATTGAAATGCCCGGGCGGAGTGTTCCGGGTGACTTCCACTCCTTTAATAAACAAAATGTTTCGCTCCGCGGCCATCGCTTTGGCCAATTCCCAGGAGCGGTTGTGATTCACTGCGACATCTTCTGCATGGGGGGTATATTCTATATGGTCGGTGATCGCCATCACATCCAGCCCCTCTTCCCATGCTTCCTGTACCCTTATCGAAGGCCAGACAAGCCCGTCGGAAAAAACCGTATGCATATGCAAATCACACTTCAGGGTCTGAAACCCATTGACATCCGGAATCTGAATGATCTGCCGCTTGGCGGGTTTCCGGAATTCATCGAGCCGCATTACACCATCGCCTGTCTGTGCGCGGCCAACCAGCACAAAACAAACAGCCCAAAAAACCAAGAGTAATTTTTTTCCTGCCATTGCTATCTTTTTTCGTTTGAAACGAAAATAGCTTT
>JAGYMR010000009.1 GCA_018400515.1 Tangfeifania sp. | reverse complement strand
GACCCCCAGATGCCGAAAAGCAAATGGTGGTTATCCGACTGCAATTTCATCAGTTTTAGAGTTGTTTGTGAATTTGATGAAAAAACCGGAAAAAAATAACTATTTTTAAAATCCTAAATCAACCAAAAACAATTAATTATGGGAAAGAATAATTTTTCAAGACGTCAATTTTTGGCCGGTGCGGCAGCCGTAAGTGCTGCCGGAGCCATGGGTGTGGGGACATTCTCATCCTGCACCACAGAAGGAAACGGTGCTGCAGGTGATTATAACTGGGAACCCCGGGAACTCAACCTTCCTCCGTTACTTGAAACCGCCCCGGAAGGAAAAGAATTAAAAGCGGGCGTTATCGGTTGCGGTGGCCGCGGTTCCGGAGCAGCCATGAACTTTCTGGATGCCGGTCCCGGGCTTACCATTACAGCCTTGGGCGATGTTTTCCAGGACCGGCTCGACAGCTTGAAAGGGAAACTGAAAGACCAGAAAGGGCTCGAAGTTCCTGAAGAAAATTGCTTCATCGGGTTTGATGCTTACGAAAAAGTGATTGATTCAGGCGTTGATGTTGTAATTCTTGCGACCCCGCCGAAATTCAGGCCGGAAATGTTCGAAGCTGCAGTAAAAGCACGAAAACATGTATTCATGGAAAAACCGCTCGCGGTTGACCCGACAGGAATCCGGCAGATCATTACAGCGGCAAAAATGGCCGATTCGCAGGGACTGAAAGTAATAACCGGAACACAGCGCCGCCATGAACACAGCTATATTAACCTGATCAAAAAACTGAACGAAAATGCCATTGGAAAAATCATTTCGGCCAATGTTTACTGGAACGGCGGAAAATTATGGCACCGGAACAACCAGCCCGAATGGAGCGAAATGGAATGGATGATCCGCGACTGGGTAAACTGGTGCTGGCTCTCAGGGGATCACATCGTGGAGCAACACGTGCATAACCTGGATGTTGCCCAGTGGTTCATGGGAGAAGCCCCCGTGAAAGCCCTCGGCTTTGGATCAAGGCAACGCAGGGTCACGGGCGACCAGTACGATAATTTCAGCGTGGACTTTGTTTATGATGACGGACGGCACATGCACAGCACCTGCCGTCAGATCAACGGGTGCACCAACGGTGTTTATGAAATTTTCAACGGAACCAAAGCGATTGCCACCACTGCCGGGCACAAACCCCAGATCGTCGATGCCGGCGGCAATCAGTTATTCCTTGCCGAAGCATCTGAAACCAGTCCGTACGTCCAGGAGCACATCGACCTGGTCACCTGCATCCGTAAAGACATCCCTGTCAATGAAGCAGAACAAACAGCCATTTCAAACATGATGGCCATCATGGGAAGGGTTTCAGCCTATACGGGAAAAGAGGTGACCTTCGATGAAATGATGAATTCAGACATGAAACTGGGCCCGGAAACATACATCATGGGAGACATTGGTTATATTAAAAATGCCAAAGTCCCCGTTCCGGGAACACTGGAGGGATAACCCCTCTTTCCGGTTCAATCCCTGCCGCTGAACAGTCGCATTGACCGGGATGCAAACTGAACCGGTAAATCAATCAGGCAGGTGAAAGGCTATCCGCCGGTGGCGGATAGTTTTTTTTATATAACCGCTCCATTAAAAAAGCAAAATTTAGCCCCCCCGGAGAAAGAAAATCACCATAAAAATTTATTTTTGTAAACCTTAAGCTAAAAGCATTTAAAACAGCCGGAACATGGAAAGATTAAAAATTAAGGACATTCTTTTAAATGGAAAAACGGGGGAGAAAATAAACGTGAAAGCCTGGGTACGAACCCGGCGGGGAAGTAAAAATGTCAATTTCATTGCTTTAAATGACGGTTCAACCATCCATAACCTGCAGGTCGTTGCTGAGACCGGAAAATTCGACGAACAATTACTACATGAGATCAACACCGGGGCAGCCCTTTCAGTGATAGGGGTTCTTGCCGAATCGCAGGGAAGCGGCCAGAAAGTGGAACTGCTGGCTGAAAAAATGGAGTTACTCGGGAAAGCAGACCCGGAAAAATATCCCATCCAGCCCAAGAAGCACTCGTTGGAATTCCTCCGCGAAAATGCCCACCTCCGGTTTCGAACAAACACTTTTGGCGCTGTGTTCCGGATCCGTCACGCTATGGCCTATGCCATTCATCACTTCTTTAACAAAAAAGGATTTGTGTACCTGCATACACCTATTATTACCGCCAGCGATGCCGAAGGAGCCGGACAAATGTTCCGGGTTTCCACGTTCGATCCGGTGAATCCGCCACTTACGGAAGCAGGGACCCCCGATTACAGCAAAGACTTTTTCGGGAAACCCACCAACCTGACTGTTTCCGGGCAACTGGAAGGAGAACTCGGCGCACTGGCTCTGGGGGAGATTTATACCTTCGGCCCCACCTTCCGTGCCGAAAACTCCAACACCACCCGCCACCTGGCCGAATTCTGGATGATCGAACCTGAAATGGCCTTTTATGACCTGAATGATAACATGGACCTGGCGGAGGAATTTGTTAAATACCTTATCCACTACGCCCTGGAACATTGCAGCGACGACCTGCAGTTCCTTGCCCGGCGCCTGGAACAGGAGGAAAAGAATAAACCGAAAGACCAACGATCCATGGAGTTGGTGGAAAAACTGAAATTTGTGCTTGACAGCCAATTTGTCCGGATAACCTACACCGAAGCCATTGACATATTAAAAAATTCCAAACCCTATAAAAAGAATAAATTCCAGTTCCCGGTGGACTGGGGAGTGGACCTGCAAAGTGAACATGAACGGTACCTGGTGGAAAAACATTTTAAATGCCCCGTAATATTAACGGACTATCCCAAAAACATCAAAGCTTTTTACATGAAGCAGAACAGCGATGATAAAACCGTCAGGGCCATGGATGTTTTGTTTCCCCAGATTGGTGAAATTATCGGTGGATCGCAAAGGGAAGAAGACCTGGAAAAACTGGAGCGCCGGATGAAAGAGATGGACATTCCGGCAGAAGAGATGTGGTGGTACCTGGATACACGAAGGTTCGGAAGCGTGATCCACAGTGGCTTTGGACTGGGATTTGAACGGTTTGTCCAGTTCATCACCGGCATGGGCAATATCCGTGATGTGATCGCTTTCCCCAGAACGCCCAAAAATGCCGAATTCTGATTCGTCATACTTGAAGCCCTTCAAAAAAAAATAGTAAATTTACAGGGCTAAGAAAAAAGGGACATGGAGCAAAAACTTTCGTTACAGCAAAAGTTACTGCAAAAGCTTTCACCGCAGCAGATTCAGGTGATAAAGCTTCTGGAGATCCCTACGCTCCAACTTGAACAGCGCATTAAAAAAGAGCTGGAGGAGAATCCCGTGCTGGAACTCGATTCGGACAGCCCTCCGGAAAACGAGGAAACAGGCACCTCCGATGCTGACGACAACAGCAGCGAACAGGACAACGATGAATTCTCTTACGATGACTATTTCGATGAGGAAGAGGAGGAGATCCCTTCCTATAAAACAGCTTCCAACAATTATTCCAGGGATGATGAATACGTCGAAATTCCCTTCTCCGTGGGAACCACTTTTCACGAAAACCTTCGGGAACAACTCGGGATGATCACTCTCCCGGAAGAAGACAGAAAGCTGGCGGAATATATCATTGGCAACATTGATGATGACGGGTATCTCCGCCGCGATTTACAGTCCATCAGCGACGATCTGGCATTTAATCTGAACATGGAGGTGCCGGAAGAAAAACTGCAGGAAATCCTTCACATCATTCAGCAGCTCGACCCCCCGGGGGTAGGTGCGCGGGACCTGCGGGAATGTCTTTTACTTCAGCTGGAACGCAAGGAGAACAAAAGCCATGAACTGGCGGGGGCCATCGTGAAAGATTACTTCGACGAATTTACCCGGAAGCACTATGAAAAAATTAAGAAGAAACTGGATCTTTCTGAGGAGGAATTAAAAAAGGGCATCGAACAGGTACTGAAGTTGAATCCGAAGCCGGGCAGTTCCTACAGCAACCCAATGAATAAATCGAACCAGCCCATTATCCCGGATTTCCTGCTTGAGAATATCGACGGGGAACTGCAACTCTCACTGAATCAACAGAATGTGCCTGAACTGAAAATTAACGAAACCTACCTGGAGATGTTACACTCCCTGGTAGAGCAAAACAAAAAAAAGGCCAAAGAACGGAAAGACGCCCTGACGTTTGTAAAACAAAAAGTCGACGCAGCCAAGTGGTTCATCGACGCCATCCGGCAAAGAAACCATACGCTTTTGCTCACCATGTCGGAGATCATCGATTTTCAGAGGGAATATTTCAAGGAGGGCGATGAAGCCAAACTCCGCCCCATGATCCTGAAAGACATTGCTGAAAGGACAGGACTGGATATCTCCACCATTTCGCGGGTTTCAAACAGCAAATACATACAAACCCATTTTGGGATCTTTCCGCTCAAATATTTCTTTTCCGAAGGGCTTCAGAAAAATGACGGGGAGGAAGTTTCCACCCGGGAAATAAAGAAAATTTTACAGGAATGCATTGGAAATGAGGACAAACAAAAACCACTAACCGATGAAAAACTCACCGCCATTCTGAAAGAGAAATCCTATAATATCGCCCGCAGAACGGTGGCAAAATACAGGGAACAACTAGGCATCCCCGTGGCCCGTTTGCGCAAGAAACTCTGATATGCTTAAACGACCATGTTCAGGAGATCACAAAAGGTAATGAAAAAAGCTGCCCAGATAGTGTCTGTTTCTTTTCATCCGGTGCTTATACCTACGCTGGGATTTATTTTAATGTTCCAATCGGGTTTTTATTTCTCTTTTATCCCCTGGGAGTCCCAGCGTTTTGTCCTGCTGGTGGTCCTGTTTTCGACGGCTGTTTTGCCCATGCTGGCAGTGGCCCTGCTGGCACTGAAACCAGGATTCGACCTTTCGATGGAAAAAAAGAATGACCGGCTGATGATTTTCCTGTTTACTGCGGCATTTCATTACCTGGGGTTTGTTCTTTTAAACCGTGCGCAGGTTTATCCTGTATTTAAAATTCTTTTGATCGCTTCGGCGCTGGTCGTTATTGCGCTCTTGCTTGTGTCCCTGAAATGGAAAATCAGCAGCCACATGGCTGCCCTCGGAAGTCTGGCAGGGGCTGTTTTTACTCTGGCGTTCCGGACGGGGATTAATCCACTTCCTGCGCTTATTTTACTTGTTCTTGTTTCGGGACTGACCGGTTCCGCCCGCATAGTGCTCGCGAAAAACACGCTGGCGCAGCTCATTGCCGGTTATCTTCTGGGATTGCTCATCTTTTCGCTTGTCGTTTCTTATGTGTGAGCTCACTCTACAAATTTGTACCCGATTCCTTTCAGCGTCTTGATATGTACATTCCCGATTTTTTCCCGCAATTTCCGGATATGCACATCAATGGTCCGGTCGCCGACCACCACGTTCTCTCCCCAGACAGAGGTATAGATCTCTTCCCGGGTGAACACCTTTCCCGGCTTTGAAACAAGCAGGGATAGCAGTTCAAACTCTTTCCGCGGAAGAATCATCTCCTTATCCCCGATCCGGATCAGGTAACGCTCTTTGTCAATCACCAGATTCCCAATGGTCATAGTGCTGGAATCTTTGGCAAACGAAACAGGTCCGCTTTCCCCGGAGCGCTTCAACAATGCTTTTACCCTGCTCACCAACACCTTGGGCCGCACCGGCTTGGTAATATAATCATCGGCACCCGCTTCAAAACCGGCAATTTGTGAATAATCTTCCCCACGGGCCGTCAGAAACGCAATGAGGGTATCATTGAGCGCAGGGATCTTCCGGATCTCTTCGCAAGCAGCAATCCCGTCCATTTCGGGCATCATCACATCAAGCAGGATCAAATGGGGTTTTTTCTCTTCGGCCAGCTTTATAGCATCGGCACCATTCTGGGCAGTAAATACTTTGTAGCCCTCTTTTTCGAGATTATAGCTCAGGAATTCAAGAATATCGATCTCATCATCCACCAACAGGATTTTAAAAATACTTTCGGTCATGGTTTTTATTGTTACAAATGATAAAGGTAACGATTGTTAAATGCTGAAGCACAAAAAAAATAATAAAAATACAGTTATTTCAAAAGTAGCCCGATTATTTGGCTTTTTCAAGGGTAAAATTAAATGTGGTGCCCTGTTCGACCACACTGCGCACATTAATAGACTGATTGTGTGCTTCAATGATATGCTTCACAATGGAAAGGCCGAGTCCCGTCCCTCCCTGTTCGCGGGAACGGGATTTATCAACGCGGTAAAACCGCTCAAAAACCCGGGGTAAATTCTTTTTTTCTATGCCAATCCCGTTATCGGTCACCTCCACCATAATGGCATCATCCAGGTCATGAAATGAAACATGTACATACCCATGTTCCCTGCCATATTTTATCCCGTTCACCACCAAATTGGTGAGAACCTCGAGAATACGGTTCCGGTCGGCTTTTACAAAGACCGGTTTGGGCGGTTTTTGGATCATCTCCAGCGTAATATTTCTTTCATCAGCCTGCCACTGTTCCATATCCAATACATCCTTCACCGTTTTCACAATATCAAAACTCACCAGGTTTAGCTTTAATTCGCCTGATTCAAGTTTGGTAATCGATTCGAGATCTTCTACAATGGAGATCATCCGGTTGATGCTTTTTTCCGTCCGTTTAAGATAAAGCAGGTTGATTTTAGAATCGTCAATCCCCCCCTCCAGCAGGGTCAATATATATCCCTGGATGTTAAATATGGGGGTTTTCAATTCATGGGAAACGTTGCCGACAAACTCTTTCCGGTAACGCTCCAGCTCTTTTAACCGTTCAATCTCTTTCATCTGGGTCTTCGCCCACTCCTCCACTTCAAACCGCACGTTTGCCAGCAGATTCGAAGAATCGGTCGATTTCTCCTCCAGCCTTTTGCCACTCAGGGGTAGGTCCTTAATGGTTTTGTATACCGGACGGATCTTATCCAGGATATACTTGTTAATGATAAAATTTACAAAAAAGAATGCAAAGAGGAAAAAAGCAACCACCAGCAGGACCGGCACAATAATCTCTTCAGGGAACCAACGGCTGATGAACAGAATCAAAGCAACCAGCAGGGTCAGCAAAGCTGAAAGGAATGTTGCCAGTTTTCTTGAAGAGTGTGTTTTCATATACTATTAATATTGGTTGTTTTTAAAGGTATAGTATGAAACTCGCATGTATTTTTATCATCCCCTGGGGTGTAAATATTTTACATGCTCCGGAGTAAAAATTTTCTCTCCATGATCGTTTCACCATTCATTTTAAATCTGAAACTCCTTTCCACGCGCGCTCTATTTTCATGAAGCAAAAATAAAAAAAATAGGGCGTTTTTTGATTAATCAATATTTCATGGAAAATTAACCGATTTTTAATATTTTCGTGAGCGAATACAGTTTATTTCGCACCAAAAATCAAATTCCGCTAAAAAAGGGATAATGGAAAATTTTTACTTGATTATTGTTGTCATCCTCTTCGCACTGGCGATCTCCGATTTAATTGTTGGCGTAAGCAATGATGCTGTAAATTTTTTGAATTCTGCATTTGGTTCCAAAGCAGCATCCAAGTGGCTCATTTTCCTGATGGCAGGAGCCGGGGTTTTAATCGGAGCCACCTTTTCGAGCGGTATGATGGAGGTTGCCCGGAAGGGAATATTTCACCCCGACATGTTTGTTTTTTCCGAGATCATGGTCATCTTTTTGGCTGTGATGATCACCGATATCATCCTACTGGACCTGTTCAACACGTTTGGCATGCCCACCTCCACCACGGTTTCCATTGTTTTTGAACTGCTGGGTTCTGCAGTGGCTGTTTCGCTGGTAAAGATATACAGCATGGGTGGATCTTTTCTGGAGTTATCCGAATACATTAATTCTGAAAAAGCGCTGGCCATTATCACGGGAATATTACTATCCGTGTTCATTGCTTTCTCCATAGGAGCCATTATCCAGTACATCACACGGTTAATTTTCACCTTTAACTACCGGGGGCCCATGAAATATTTCGGTTCCGTTTTTGGGGGTTTGGCCATAACAGCGATCGTCTATTTTATGCTCATCAAAGGGATCAAAGGATCTGCCTTTGCAGAAGTTAAAGTGGCCGGCGGTGAAAAAATTGGTGATTGGGTGGTACACCATGCAGGAACCCTTCTATTGTACAGTTTCGTTTCCTGGGTGATCATTTTGCAAGCATTGAAATGGTTGTTCAATATTAAGATCCTTAAACTGATCGTACTGGTCGGTACGTTTGCCCTGGCCATGGCTTTTGCCGGGAACGACCTGGTGAACTTCATCGGTGTTCCCCTGGCAGGGTTCAACTCGTTCAAAGCATGGGTCGCAGCGGGTTCCGCTTCTCCCGAGGCCTTTTCCATGGAGATGCTGGCCGGAAAAGTAGGCACGCCTCCGTTTATGCTGGCCCTGGCCGGATTGATTATGATCATTACCCTGATCCTTTCACGAAAAGCCCAGTCGGTAGTTAAAACAGAAGTGAATTTATCAAGGCAGGGAGAGGGTTCCGAGCGCTTTAATTCTTCTCTGGCAGCAAGGTTCATAGTGAGAAGCTCAACCAAATTTAACAAAACCCTCATCCAGGTGATGCCCGACTCGCTAATCAGTGCTATTCAGGCGCGTTTTCGTTCGTCCGCTCCGGAGACAGCAGTGCAAGCCGACGGCCCCGCTTTCGACAAGATCAGGGCTTCGGTAAACCTTGTCGTGGCCAGTATCCTTATTGCCATCGGGACATCCCTCAAGCTCCCGCTTTCCACCACCTATGTAACTTTTATGGTTGCCATGGGGACATCCCTCTCCGACGGGGCCTGGGACCGTGAAAGTGCGGTTTACCGAATCTCCGGCGTTTTCTCTGTCATCGGCGGCTGGTTTTTAACGGCCATCCTCGCATTTTCTGTTTCTGCACTGATCGCCTGGTTCATTTCGGTGGGAGGAAAGTTCGTCATTTTTGTCTTCGTGGCTCTGGCCGTTTTCATGGTTATTCGTACCCACATGTTATTTAACAAACGGAGAAAAACGGCCGCTGAAGAGGAGGAGGAAGCCATTACCGAGAAGGATGAAACCGACAAAGTGTTGGAAAAATGCATAAAGCAGGTGACCAAATCCATTGTTCAGGCCAATCAAATCTACGACGAAAGTATCCACTCCTTTTTGAAAGAGAGCCGTTCCAAACTGAAAGAGACTATTGAGGTAAAAAACACCCTGAATAAAAAGTCGAAGAAAAAGAAAAACAAGGTCTTAAACATTCTTTCGAAGATTGAAGAGAATATTGATTCTGGGCATTTCTATGTACAACTGGTGGATTACCAGAGAGAGATGGCTCATTCGCTGAACTTCCTTGTAGAGCCGCTCTTTGAACATATCAACAACCACCATAAACCTTTCATAAAAGCACAGGCCGAAGAATTAACAGCGCTTAAATCCCAAATTGACAACTTTTTCAGTTTGGCACTCAGGCTGGTTAAAGAAAATGATTTCGGGAAAGTGGATGATCTGATCAAACAACGGGATCATATTTTCCAATACCTGGAAAAGATGGAAATCGCCCAGATCAAAAGGATCAAAACGCGGGAAGTGAATACCCGGAACTCGGTATTATTTTTCAACACCATTACGGAAACAAAAAATATGTTGCTCCATTCGATCAACCTGATTAAGGCCCACCGCGATTTTATCCGGGTGACGGAGCAGGAGCGGTCATAACCTCCTCACTAAAAAATCTGACCGCTGTCTTATTTGAAAGGCCTCCAGGAAAACATCCCGGAAAACAGATGCATGGCAAAAGAGCCATCAACGATTCCTGACCAAACGGTTCATGAATACGAAAATTCCCCTTCATAATTTTCCGTTAGATGAATCAGATACGATTATTCGAGACGTAATATGTTTTTAACGGTTCATTAATGAAGTTTACGCTTCTTTGTAAGAATGGAATGTGTTTGGAAAAAAATTCCAACAAAACATGATTCGATTACAATCAGCCCTTCATTAACAAATTATTTTAAACGATAAAAAACATGAAGCAGTGAGAAAATTAGAAGTTGCGGTCATTTCTGATTTACACCTTGCTACCTTTGCCAGCAAACCCAAAAAAGTACTGAAATACCTCAAATCGATTCACCCCGCAACATTGGTCCTGAACGGAGATATCATTGACTCCTGGAGGTTCAGCAGGAATTATTTTCCCAAAAGCCATTTAAAGGTGATCCGTCAACTGATAAAAATGATGGAGAAAGGAACACGGATTTATTACATAACGGGGAATCATGATGAATTTTTACGGAAATTCAATCAGACGGAAATCGGCAATTTGAAAATTGTGAATCAATTGGTGCTTGATTTGAATGGTTTAAAAACCTGGATGATTCACGGAGATATCTTTGATCCGGTTATTCATCAATCCAAATGGCTGGCACGGCTGGGCGCTGCAGGATTAGGACTGCTTTCCGTAATAAATAAAAGTTTAAATCATCTATTAGAAAAGCTCGGAGGGCATGAGGTCATCATCTACAAGAACATAAAAAAACCCTTTTCAAAAAACAAGGTCAGCCCTTCGAAACTGGAGGCTTCCGTTGCAAAGACCTCGATGTCCATGGGGTATCACTCCGTTATTTGCGGACATACCCACCTGCCCCGTGAGAAAGAGATAAGAATCAATGGCCACCGGGTACATTATCTGAATTGTGGCGACTGGGTGGAAAACTTCACAGCGGCCGAATATTACGACAAAAAATGGCATCTTTATCATCATGAGGGTGGGGATGATGAAGGACAAACGGACGAACCGGATCTTCCGGAAGGGCGGCAATTATATCAATCGCTGGTGAAAGAATTGACTTTCCCCAACATCATTTAATCAAATGAACCCAGAAAGATTGTCATTTGGCAGGGTGCCTTGGGGTAAAAACCAGGCCAGATGGTGGGATCTCCGAAGCACAAATTCCTTCCGGCTTATGGGGAAAGCAGGGTCCATCCATCCACCCAGTTATCTTCTCCGAAAGCCCCTTTAAAATCCACTTTCTGGAACCATTCAGCGGGATATTCATACAAATTTCCCATGATTTTCTGTGCCGGGACAAACTGACCGTTTGCCGGATCAATAGCGGGGTCTCCCCTTTCATTGTTACCGGCTTCGAAATAGCCGGCCCACGCCTCCTCCATTTGAGGGGTATAGATTCCTGTAAGCTGAAAAACAGGGTCACTAAGAGGAATCGGAACCTGGTGGAAAAGGTTGTTCTCGATCTTCAGTTTCCCGCTTTGCCACTGGCTGTAGGTATCGTTCTCTCCGTTTTGGGTATCCAGCCAGACGCCGTTTTGATTGTTAACAAAAACAGAATTGGCGATAATACCTCCGGCAAAACGTTCAAAAAACACACAGGTTCCTCTTCCGGTTTCACCATTTCCGATAAGGGTGGCATTTAAAATAACCGGCAGGGAGTACGGATAACCAAGAACAGGGTCGGAGCCTCCCCCCGCCTCGATCAGGTGATCCCCGATATACTCATTTTCAAATCCAAGCCAGAACTGTCCCTTCCCGGTCCAGCCCAGATCATAATCGAACAGATCGTCACTGCATCCTGAGACCACCAGGTGCCTCAGATTCACCGTTCCACCGAAAATTTCCACGCCATCGTCGTCATTGGAAATCACCTCAACAAAATCGATCTCGGTTTTCCGTCCCACGCCTCCCAAGGTAAGCCCGTTGATCTCGTTTCCTTCGCCAATATTAGTGCCTCCATGCCTGATGGAGACATACCGCAGGACGCCGGAATCGTCGGCTTCATTATCCCCCCCAAAGATCCCGCGGGGCTCGAAAAGGGGGATCCCCTCCACCCGAGCTTCACCTCCGGCCACATTTACAGGGGCATGTCCCAGAATAATCAATCCTCCCCATAACCCTTTCGCTTCTTTTTCAACGGATCCATACAGGTCGTCGTTCTCCGAAGTAAAAATGATGGGGTTCTCCCGTGTTCCGCGGGCGATAATTTTTCCGCCCCGGGCCACCACCAGGGCACTGGCATTTTCAGCCTGCCCCGGACGAAACCGGATCACGGTTCCCGCCTCAATGGTAAGTACCTGACCGTCGTTCACAAAAACCAACCCATCCAGCAAATAATCCCTTTCATTGGTCCAAGTGACCGTTCCGGTTCCATTTCCCCCGCCCCGGTAAATTTCGTCACCTGTTTCAAGGCTATAATCACTCTTTCGGCAAGAGACAACCACCAATAGGAGGAAAAAAAAGATCCCTAATTTTTCTCTCATTTTCATCCTTTTTACATTTTTACTTCCAGATAGAGGTAAACAAAACCACTGCCCTGAAGATTGGCAGCCCAGGGATACCAATCGTGATAATTCAAGGCTGCCTTAATATTTTTGATGGGCTGGAACTGGAGCCCGGCAATAAGTGAGGTGCCGTCACTGGCCAGATGCCAGGGATATGTTTCGCCTTCAACGATATTCGATTCCACCTTGTCGTAACGGACAAACAACTGGTATTCTGAAGTCAAATTGTACTTTCCGAAAATGGAAAACCCAAGGATGTTATGATCCCGCTTCCAGCCGTCGTTTTGTCTCAGAATAAATTCGCCGGCAATGTTCCATTTTGAACGGAAATCATAGGAAGAAAACAGGGTAATCGTGGTTTCGGGATGCTCGTTGGGAGATATATCAAAAACGACCCATGAAACGAAATTCCGGGGGAATTTTATCGTACTCCCCAGGCTGTATTTGAATGTATCATCCATCTGCAGGCTGCTGTACCCCTCCCCGTTCATCATAGTAAAATCGAAGGATGCCCTGTCATTCAGCAAATAATGAATGTTGACGCCCAGGTCGGCCGAAGAGCCCAGCCGGTGTTCATCGGCAAGGGTTTTCATCAGATACCTGCGCTCCCAGATTCTCTCCTGTAGTTTAAACTGCCGTAACCCGATCAGGCCGAAATCAACCTCCCACCGGCTGTGCGAATAACGAAGGTAGGCATTTTTAAAATAGGCATACCTCCGCGCCTTGGAATAGGGTGACAAATCCTCGGGACTGCCCACATCCACGTTGATTTTAGCATAAAAAGCAGGACTTAAATAATATTCGTAGCCAATGTACCCGCGCATAAGCTCAAATGCGGCTTCATCTACAGCACTCCCGGTAATACCCCGGTGAAAATTGACATAAATGGTGGCAAAGGGCCGGCCATGGGGTTCAAATCCTTCCCCCTCCCCGGAAAAACAGACGGCCGGAATAAGCAGAAAAAACCCAAAATGGAGATAAAATCTAAAACGCATAAAAAAAAGTTAGCAATAAACAAAAAGTACGAATTAATAACATTTAATTTTTTATTCATTATTTTGTAACAACTATTTTTTATTTATAGAGCATTGTTGCTTATTTTTTATAAATATGAATGTCGGGAACATTGTTTCCGCCTATTCTCAGGATTCCACCGATAACAATTAACAAATTTTTAATAAAGCAAACCAATCTGTTTACCGTAAGTTAACAAACAAAAATTCACTGCAAAGATGAAAGGGAACCCAAAAATACTGATTGTTGACGACGAAAAAGACCTGTGCGAAATTTTGCAGTTCAACCTGGAAAGTGAAGGCTTTTCCATTGATCTTGCCCACTCGGGGGAAGAGGCACTGAAAAAACCCCTCGAAAATTTTGATTTGATCCTGCTGGACGTCATGATGGGGGGAATATCAGGATATAAAGTGGCCAACGTTATCCGGAAAGAGAAAAAACTAAATACCCCGGTGATCTTTCTCACCGCCAAAGGGGAGGAGAACGACATCCTGACCGGTTTTAACGTGGGCGGGGATGATTATATTCCAAAACCATTCTCCATCAAAGAGGTCATTGCCCGGATTAAAGCGATTTTAAGAAGAGGGACCGGTCCTGGCGGGGAAGATGAAAAAATTGTTTTTGAGAATTTAACGGTGGATCTGCTTAAAAAAGAGATCTTCCTTTACGGACAAAATATCAACCTGACCCGCAAAGAATTTGAGATCCTGAGCCTTTTATTAAAAAACAGGGGACAATACCTCAGCCGCGAGGAGATCCTTCAGCGCATCTGGAAAGATGATGTGATCGTAACCGAGCGAAATGTGGATGTAAACATTGCACGGCTCCGGAAAAAAATCGGGGATTACGGAGATCACATCAAAGGGAAATCGGGCTATGGGTATTGTTTCCGGGATAATAACCCCAATTAAAAACAGCCAGCTGAAGATGGTGAAAATTAAATCTTTCAGGGGAAAAATATTCCTCTACTTTATCGTGGTTTTCTTTTTATTCACCGCGGCCATCCTCACTTTTCAATACCAGCGGGAAAAAAACTACCGGGCTGCGCAACTGGAAAACACGCTCGACAACATAGCAGAGATTACGCAACGCTTCACCAGACAAAATAACCTGATTGAGGAAAACAAGCTCGACCGCATTGGTGAATTAAAAAGCATTATTCCCCAGCCTCAGACACGCATCACCCTGATTGACAAGAAAGGGAACGTTTTGTACGACAGTTTTGTGGAAGAATACCATCAAATGGAGAACCACCTGGACCGTCCGGAGATTCAAAAAGCACTCCGGAACCAGACAGGTTCAAACATTCGCCATTCGGAGACCACCAACCAGGACTACTACTATTATGCAAAAAAATATCCAGGATATTTTGTACGGACAGCGGTGGTATACAACGTTCAGATAAAAAATTTCCTGAAAGCTGAACAGGCCTTTATCTTTTTCATTGTTTCCCTATTTGGTGTTATTGGAATCATCCTTTTCCTTGTAACCAACAGGTTATCTGTTTCAATCACCAAACTGAAGGACTTTTCGATCAAAGCGGGCAGAAATGAGCGGATTGAACGCGACACATCCTTCCCCGAAAATGAACTCGGGATTATTGGCAGTCAGATCATACGGATCTACAACAACCTGAAAAACACCAAAGACGAACTTTCCAACGAAAAAGAGAAATTATTCAATCACCTCAATGCCCTTAATGAGGGGATTGCCTTTTTTTCACCCCAAAAGGAAAAAACCCTCTCCAACAGCCATTTCATCCAATACATCAACATCATTTCCAAAAGGACCATCTACTCACCGGCCAATATTTTCGGCATCGGGGAATTTCAAAAGCTCAACCAGTTTCTTGAAACGCATCTGAGCCAAAAAACGCCTTTTCATCCGGAAGCCCTGCCCCACCTGGAATATGTCATCTCCAAAAACGAAAAATATTACAAAATTCAAAGCATTGTTTTTCTGGACCGCAGTTTCGAGGTGGTGATCACCGATATCACCAAACTGGAAAAACGAAGGCGGATGAAGCAGCAACTGACCTCCAATATCGCACATGAACTCAAAACGCCGCTGGCTTCAATCAAAGGTTATATCGAAACGATGCTCAACAACTGGCCCGTCCCGGAGGAGAAACAACTGAATTTTCTCAACAAGGCTTTTTGCCAGGCCGAAAGACTGACCGATCTTATCAATGATGTTTCGCTGCTTAATAATATTGAAGATGCTGGTGAGCTTTTTCCCTTCAAACCTGTGGATATCAAAAAAGTCATTGACGATGTGGAGGAAAATTTTGCCCACCGGCTAAAGGAAAAACACATTCAGCTGCTCCATAACATCCAAAGCGGAACGGTAATCCAGGGAAATGAGTCGCTGCTTTTTTCCGTTTTCCAGAACCTCATTGAAAACTCCATCAATTATGGTGGCAAAGAAATAACCATTGAAATAAAATTATACCACGAAGACGAAAAATATTTCTTTTTCTCTTATTCCGATAATGGGGAAGGGATTCCTGCGAAACACCTTCCCCGCATTTTTGAACGTTTCTACCGTGTGGACCACGGCCGGACACGTGAATCGGGCGGTACCGGCCTGGGACTGGCCATCGTGAAGAACGCCGTCCAGTTACATAAAGGAGACATCTCCGTCCGGAACAAACCCCGGAGGGGAACAGAATTCCTGTTCTCTTTTTCAAAAAAATAACATCCCCCGGTCGTTCCCATCTTCCGCTCCCCGACTTTCTTAACCAGAAAAACCATTCCCGGGTTAAATTAACATTACCAGATGACCTCCCCATCCCAGTTTTACAAAATAAAAAAATCAGAAATCCCTTTATACTAAAGCCCTTCAAGATTATTACATTTCGATTAAGCAAATGTAATAATCGCTTAAATAAACAGTAATCAGGATGTAATAATCTTGGTCTTGCTTCGCTCCCGGAATCGCGCAAAAAAACAGTGACAACCCATTTTTTAAAAAATTTTTGAATAAGACAAAAGAAACCAAAATTTATTTTTAACAATTAAAATTTTACATCCAATGAAAAAGAGTCATTTATTACTCATGATCGCTTTTGTTTTCGGAACGGCCATTTTTTATTCCTGCGAAGAAGATCCGGTGGAAGTCATACCGGATGCTCCATCGGTAACAGCTCCTTCAGCCACCACCGATGTTGAGGCAGGAGCCTCTGCTGAAGTTACCTTCGAAGTGAACGTTCCCGGGGGTTATGCCTCCTCCAGTGCCACCGCGCAGGGAGGAACAGCCGCCATCTCCAGTGAACCTGAAGCCGGAGCGAATACCGGTTCTGTTGTGGTGGACTTTACGGCGGGTACTGCCGGCGGTGCCGCATCCGTTACTTTAACCATCACGGATGCCAACATGAAATCCGACAATGCCACCGCCGTTTTATCCATTGCAGAGGAGCTGAATGTCATCGCCGTCAGTGAAAACATCACCTCTGATGTTACGTGGGAAACCGGAAAAACCTACATCCTTAAACAGCGAATCGCTGTTGAAGCAGGGGCGACCCTCACCATTGAACCGGGGGTTGTTGTAAAAGGGGAAGCCGGAACAGGCGCCAATGCATCGGCCCTGATCATTGCCCGCGGTGCCGATATCATGGCCGAAGGAACCGAAGAATCCCCTATCATTTTCACCTCAATAGCTGATGAAATTGAGCCGGGAGAAATCAAAAGTCCCAACCTTGACCCGGATCTGAACGGGCTTTGGGGAGGTTTGATTGTTCTCGGTGAGGCTCCGATCTCTGCCGATGAAACACCGTTCCAGATCGAAGGGATTCCCCCATCCGATAACAACGGATTGTATGGAGGAAACAAAGCCGATGACAATTCAGGTGTGCTGAAATATATCAGTATCCGACATGGCGGTTCCAATATTGGCGAGGGGAACGAAATCAACGGCCTCACCCTGGGCGGTGTTGGATCTGAAACTGTCATTGAACATGTTGAAATTGTTGCCAATCAGGATGACGGAATCGAATGTTTTGGCGGGACCGTCAATGTAAAAAACATCATTGTCTGGAACCAGGGAGATGATGCCTATGATATGGACCAGGCCTACAGCGGGACCATCGACAATTTCATCTATATTGGCGGTGAAACATCCGATCACGGCATGGAACTGGATGGACCGGAAGGAGAAGCAACAGGAACCTTCACGCTTAAAAATGGTTCACTTAAAGGTTGGAATGATGAAGGGAAAGACGGCGGTGAATACGCAGACCTTCGCGACGGTGTTACCTGTAACATCGAAAACTGCTACTTTTTTAACTTCTCTGAAAGCTCTGATTTTGAGCTCGATGCCGGGGATGATGATGCCGATGCCTCCATCGGGGAAAACTACCTGGATGGTGCTGTAACCCTTTCGGGACTGGAATTTAATACCAGCCACCTGACTGCCGGGAACCGGACCATTGAAGCCATTTTTTCTGACAAAATGGACGGAAGAAATGTCTTTGAAACCCAGGCACCCGATGCTTCCATTGTAACATCAGGCACGGTTGGTGCCGATAAAACGGTTTTTGCCAACTGGACATGGGCGGATGCAAATGGTGAACTGGCCGGTTTCTAAAATCAATCCCTATCATAATCGCAGCATGAAGACTCACAAGCGCCTGCTTGTGGGTCTTCCATATTTATACTATCCAATTAAAAAACAAAATGATGTACGCAATTAAAATCCTGTTTTCCAGTTTTTTAATAATACTCGCCTCCATGGCATCCGGGCAGGAAGGAGTGATCAGGGGGTCGGTCTTTGACGGGGAAACAGGGGAATCCCTCCCCGGCGTAAATATTCTGGTTGAAGGAACCAATCAGGGAACCATCACCGACCTCGACGGGAAATTCACCCTGAACATTGCCCCGGGAACCTACCAGCTTCAAATCTCTTTTATCTCCTACGAAACCCTGAAGGTGAAGGATGTAACAGTAAAAACAGGAGATCCCACCCTGCTTAACAACCTGAAATTAAATGAAGCGACCATTGAGCTGGGGGAGGCTACCGTAACCGCCTCGTATATACGGAATACCGAATCAGCGATGCTCACCATGAAAAAAAAATCGGGCAACGTCATCGACGGAATCTCGGCTGCGCGGTTGAAAAGAACCGGCGACTCCAATGCGGCCGCTTCCCTGAAACGGGTGACGGGCGTTTCGGTGGAGGGAGGCAAATATGTTTTTGTGCGCGGTCTTGGTGACCGGTATACAAAAACCATCCTCAACGGCCTCGATATCCCGGGCCTCGATCCCGACCGGAACTCCATCCAGATGGACATCTTTCCGCGCAGCATCATCGATAATATTTTGGTAAATAAATCGTTCAGTGCCGATCTGCCGGCCGATTTTACCGGAGGAATGATCAACATTAACCTCAAAGATTTTCCTGAAACCAAAGAGGGGGGCATTTCGATGGATGCCGGATACAATCCGGGAGCACACTTCAATAATGATTTTCTCTCTTATGAAGGCGGGAAAACGGATTTTCTCGGATTCGACGACGGCACAAGGGATATCCCCGCAACCACAAACATTCCCCTTTTCTCCGAGGTGGTGGGAAATCCCGGCGGTGAAAAAGGCCTTCGCTACCAGGAGATTATCGGGTCCTTCAATCCGGTACTCGCCGCCTCCCGGCAGTCCAGCCTGATGGATTTCGGGCTGTCAACATCCCTGGGAAATCAGATGAAATCAGGGAAATACACCCTGGGTTACATCTTCTCCCTTTCGTACAAAAACAACACGGATTTTTATCAAAATGCGGAATACGGAAGGTATGGATTATCGGCAGATCCTGGTGTGACAGAGATGGAGGTCCGGGAATTGCAGACGGGCGATTACGGGGTCAACAATGTTTTTATCAGCGGTCTCACGGGATTTTCGCTAAAAACAAAACGTTCAAAATACAGGATCAACCTGCTGCATCTGCAGAACGGCGAGTCACAGGCAGGAATCTTTGATTATGCAAAATCCAACCAGGGCTCCAGTTTTTCCGGATTCCAGCACAACCTGGAATACACGCAGCGCTCCCTCTCCAATGCGCTCATCGACGGGAAATATACGGCCTTTGATTCGGGGTGGGACCTCGTCTGGAAATTTTCGCCCACCTATTCAAAAATTAAATCCCCCGATATTCGCTTTACCCGGTATGAGGACCGGGACGGACAATACCGGATCGGAACGGAGGTGGGATTCCCCGAGAGGATCTGGAGAAATTTGACAGAGGTCAACCTCTCCGGAGTGCTGCACATCACAAAAAAACTGGAGCTGAAGGGGGAAGAAGCCCGACTGAAATTCGGCGGGGCCTATAACTTTAAGGAGCGGGATTTCATTATCCGGAATTATGCGTTAAACATCCGGAATATCCCCCTGACAGGAGACCCCAATGAGATCTTCCGGCCGGAGAACCTGTGGCCCTACAACGGCAACATCTCAAGAGGCACCACCTACGAGGCCCCTTTTACCCCGGTAAATCCCAACAAATTCAACTCCAATGTGGCCAACGCGGCCGGGTATGCTTCATTCGAATTTTTCCCCGTGAAAAAACTGAAAACGATCTTCGGTGTCCGGGCCGAAAACTACGTGCAGCATTACACCGGGCAGGATCAGTTGGGGACGAATGTCCTGGAAAACGATAAGGTATTGGACAACCTGGATTTTTTCCCTTCGGTGAACCTCATTTACAACCTGACGGAAAATCAGAACCTGCGCTTTTCATACGCCAAAACCATTGCCCGCCCATCGTTCAAAGAGCTCTCCTACGCTGAGATCTTCGACCCCATCTCGGGCCGGACCTTCATCGGCGGATTATTCAGGGATGCTAACGATATTGCGGGCGTGGAATACTGGGACGGAAATCTGACCAAAACAGATATCCAGAATTTTGACCTTCGCTGGGAACTGTTTCAGGATTACGGGCAAACCCTGTCGGCCAGCCTGTTCTGGAAACACTTTAACAATCCGATTGAAATGGTGCAGTTTGCCACCCAGGCCGGTTCCTATCAACCCCGCAATGTGGGCGATGGCCAGGTTCTTGGCGCGGAGATCGATCTCCGTCAAAACCTGGGACTGATCAGCGAATCACTGAAAAATCTGAACCTGTACTTCAATTATACCTTCACCAAATCCCGGATTGAATTAAGCCCTACCGAATATGAATCCAGGGTGGAGAATGCCCGGTCGGGGCAAGCAGTGGACAAATACCGCGATATGGCCGGACAGGCCCCGTTCATTATCAACGGGGGACTAACCTGGGACGCCGGGGAAAATGAGGGAGTGACCAAAGGACTGGAGGCAGGCCTCTTCTATAATGTTCAGGGACAAACCATCCAATATGTGGGCATCGTCGACCGCCCGGATATCTACTCGGTTCCCTTTCACAGCCTCCGTTTCACAGCAAGCAGAAAATTCGGCGGGGAAGAACGGTTTCAGGCAGGACTCAAAATTGAGAATATACTGAACGACAAAAAAGAATCGGTATACAGATCATTCCAGGCAGTACCCCGGTATTTTTCCAGCATCAGTCCCGGAACAACCATTCAACTCAAACTGGGTTATTCTTTTTAATTTTCAGCGCGATTGGGGACAATATTTAAAATTTCAACTATTTTGCAAGCATCAAATTCATTAACAATGAGAAAATTTTTATTGATCACAGGAATGATCGTCCTGCTTTTATCAGGCTTTAACGCCGCCAGCCAGGAGTTGAAGGAAAAGAACGGCTTTTATTACCAGAACAGTGAGCTTTTCACCGGAACATATACGACCTTCCATGAAAGTGGCGCATTAAAAATGGAAATGAACATCCGGGAGGGGAAAAAACATGGAAAAGTCAAGTTCTACTTCTCCAACGGAGATTTGAAAGAAATCCGTTCCTACAAGAACAACGCCATGCACGGGAAATGGGTCATTTATAATAAAAACAACACCAAAATTTCGGTTGCCCGTTACAAAAACGGCAGGAAACACGGCAAATGGAAAATCTGGAACGATGAGGGCGGACTGCTGTATGAGCTTACCTATAAAAACGGAAAGAAATCGGGAACATGGAAAAAATACGATGGCAAAGGTAAAGTCCTGAGCCGGCGAACGTACGAACCCGAAATGTAATCAAAGTGTAATATTTGTGTAATTCTCCTTTAACAGCACTCCCCTATTTTTACATTGTTTATAAACGGGTAATAAAACGGGCAAAAACAGATGTTTTAGTAATGCATGCCGGCCCGGAGAACCCATAGTAAAAGAATGACAAAAATCATATTTATCTGATAAAGAACCATTTAATCTTATATTCGAATGAAACGAGCATGATGCAAACATCACAAAAGGTAATGAATAAAATTTCATGCGAGTTCCATGGGCCCCGTGAAAAATGATGTTAGAAATATATACTTGACTGAAATGCAATTATTAAATTTAATTTTATTCGAATGAAACTGGGAATCATCAGAGAGGGAAAAAATCCACCGGACAACCGGGTGCCGCTCACGCCGAACCAGTGTTCAGAGGTGCAGCAGAATTTTCCGGGGGTTGAGGTGGTGGTGCAAACGAGCAACGTCCGTTGTTTCAGCGACAACGACTATCAAAAAGCAGGGATAACCGTGCAGGAGGATATGAGCAGTTGCGATGTGTTGCTGGGAATCAAAGAGGTGCCGGTCCGGGAGCTGATCCCCGGGAAAACCTACCTTTTCTTCTCCCATACAATCAAAAAACAGGCTTACAACCGGCAACTGCTCCAAACCATTCTCCGGGAAAAAATCCGCCTGATCGATTACGAGGTGCTGACGGACAACACCGGAAAGCGGCTCATCGGATTCGGGCGTTTTGCCGGATTGGTGGGTGCGTACAGCGGGCTGCGGGCCTTCGGACTCCGGAACAATCACTTTCATTTAAAACCGGCCCATCAGTGCGAAAACCTGAGCGAACTCTTTTCGCGGGTGGAGGGCATTCAACTGCCCCCCGTGAAGGTGGCCGTCACCGGCGCGGGAAGGGTGGCACAGGGAAGCCTGGAGATACTGAACCATCTGAAAATAAAACAACTGACCCCGGAGGAATATTTAGCAACGGAAATGCCTGGCGAGGCTGTTTTTACGCAGCTTACCCCTCGCCATTACGTCGCCCGGAAAGACGGAAGCCCCTTTGATTCCAAACACTTTTTCAACCATCCGGAGATGTACAGAAATACCTTCCTCCCCTATGCCCGGTCCACCGACCTGCTTATTGCCGCTGCCTACTGGGATCCCTACGCCCCGGTGCTCTTCAAGGAAGATAACATGCGCCGGAAAGATTTCCGTATCGCACTCATTTCCGATATTACCTGCGATATTGACGGGTCGATCCCCTCCACCAAAAAAGCCGCGACCATCGCCGAGCCATTTTACGATTTCAATCCGGCCACCGGAAAGACCGAACCCCCGTTTGCCTCTCCGGAAAACATTACGGTTCAGGCCGTGGACAACCTGCCCAACGAACTGCCCCGGGATGCCTCGGAGGATTTTGGACGCCACCTGATCGACAAAGTCTTTCCGGGACTCGCTGGCACGGATCCGGAGGGGATCATACAACGGGCAACAGTTACAACCGGGGGAGAACTGACCGGGCCCTTTTCCTACCTGCAGGACTTTGCCGAAGGAAAATAAAAACGGGGGGTGGTTCACCCCCCGCACGATTTATGGCGGTTTCCTTCCGGTTATTATTTTATCATATCCACACTGCGGCGGACAAACTTATCGAGATCAGCGCCTTTCAGCATGCCGTTTGCGAGCAGGGCCAGATCAGCCATCTGTTTGGCCAGCTTGTTTTTCCTGCCGAAATCGGTGAGCTGCGCGCGTTTCTTCTCCTCGAGTTTCGCCAGTTCGTTGTTGGCAGCTTCCAGCTTATCCTTATCGGCCTGGGGTACCTCCTCCTCTTTCTTGCCTTCTTTGGCTTTCTCCAGCTTTTCCACTTCCTCCTTTTTCGCTGAGATCTCCGCGTTCATCGTTTCGAGCGTGCTGCCCAGTTTTTTATCTTTGGCATCGAGCACTTTTTTCACCAACGGGTGAGCGGTATTCACCACCAGGTTTAAACTATCGGGCATATCACCATAAAAACTCATGCCTCCCTGGGCGGCACTCATATCCTTCATGCGGCGCATAAACTCGCTGCGGGTGATGACCATGGGATTGGCATCGGCACCCAGATCCTGAAAATCAACGATGAAAGTGTGATCATTGTTTTCCGGAACAACTGCCTGGAAAACCGGCGATAACTCCTGCTTCTGCTCCCAGGTGAACTCCTCTTTGGTGGTGTCGTCTTTTTTGATCAGGTTTTCCGGGACATCGGAATCGACCCTCACGAACTGGACATCGGACTGCTTCTGTTCAAACCGGTTGATGAGGTGCGGGGCAAGTACATCGTCGAGTATCAATACATCGTACCCTTTATTGCGCGCATCTTCAACAAAGGTGAACTGCTCTTCCTGATTGGTGGTATACAGGTGAACCACTTTGTTGTCCTTATCGGTCTGGTTCTCCTTGATCAGTTTCTCATATTCATCAAAAGTGAAATACTTCCCTTCGGTATTCTTAAACAGGAAAAATTTCATGGCACGGTCATAAAACTTGTCATCGGTCAGCATGCCGTACTCAATAAAAATTTTCAGATCATCCCACTTCTTTTCAAAATCTTCGCGGCCCTCTTTAAACAGCTCATTCAGCCGGTCGGCCACCTTTTTGGTGATATGGTTGCTGATCTTTTTGACGTTGGAATCGCTTTGAAGATACGAACGCGAAACATTCAGCGGAATGTCGGGCGAATCGAGTACCCCGTGTAGCAATGTCAAAAATTCAGGTACAATCCCCTCAACCGAATCAGTGACAAACACCTGGTTACTGAAAAGCTGGATCTTATTCTTCTGGACTTCAAAATTGCTCTTAATTTTCGGGAAGTAAAGAATCCCGGTCAGGTTGAAAGGATAATCCACATTGAGGTGAATGTTGAAAAGGGGATCTTCCGCCATGGGGTAAAGCTGATGGTAGAAATTTTTATAATCCTCCTCCTTCAGGTCGGCCGGCATTTTTGTCCATGCCGGTTCGGTATCATTGATCTGGTTATCCTCGCCGGTTTCCACCTCTTTACCGTCTTTCCACTCTTTTTTCTTTCCGAAAATTACCGGAACAGGTAAAAATTTGCAGTATTTCTGCAGGATCTCATTGATCTTGTTTTCATCGAGAAACTCCTCCGAATCGCTGTTGATGTGCATCACAATGTCGGTTCCCACCTCTGCTTTTTCCGTCTCCTCCAGGGTAAATTCGGGTGTTCCCTGACAGGTCCATTTGGCAGCAGGCGCATCCGCCTGATAGGATTTGGTGATGATATCCACCTCATCCGACACCATGAAAGCGCTGTAAAATCCAAGGCCGAAGTGCCCGATGATCGCATTGGCATCGTCCTTGTGTTTTTCAAGAAAATCATTGGCACCCGAAAATGCAATCTCATTGATGTATTTTTCAATCTCTTGGGCCGTCATCCCGATGCCGTTGTCCGACACGGTGATGGTTTTTGCATCCTTGTCGAGGCTGACACGCACTTTCAGATCGGTTACGTCGCCTTTATACGCATCTTTCGATGCCAGCGTTTTTAATTTCTGGGTGGCGTCCACCGCGTTGGAAATGATTTCCCGCAAAAAAATGTCGTGATCGGAATAGAGAAATTTCTTAATAATGGGGAAAAGATTTTCACTGGTTACGCCAATTTTTCCTTTTTGCATATTTTTAACGTTTAAATTTAGACTTTTATTCCTGCGCTGCCTCAAATCAAACCGCATGCCAACCGGTTTTTATGACGAATTGTCACGGCAATGCAGCCGGTCCGGCCATTTTTGACGGAGATTTGATTTTTGGCTACGTTTTTTTAAGGAAAGTTGCTTATTTTGGAAGCGGAAAATGAGCGCTATTATGAATCAACTGGAAGAACACTTCAGCCAATTCCGAAAGCACATTATCGGCCACAACCAGAAATTTGAGACGCCCTTTGGCATCCGGAAACTGGTCTATGCCGACTGGATTGCCAGCGGAAGGTTGTACGGTCCCATTGAGGAGAAAATAAGCCATTCACTGGGACCTTTTGTGGGGAATACACACACCGAAACCAGTGAAACCGGGCTGCTGATGACCGAAGCGTACCACCGTTCGCACGAGATCATCAAGAAACATGTGAATGCCGGCCCGGAAGATATCATTATCACGGCAGGTTTCGGCATGACGGCCGTGATCAACAAATTCCAGCGCATCCTGGGTTTGAAATACTGCGGAAAGCGGGCCCACCGGAAATGCCTTTCCGAACGCGAACGGCCGGTGGTCTTTATCACCCACATGGAGCATCACTCCAACCAGACATCCTGGTACGAAACCAATGCCGATGTGGTTATGGTCGAACCCGGGGAAGGATTGTTGGTCGATCCGGAAAACCTCCGCAAAGCCCTGGACCGGTATTGTGACCGGACATTCAAGATCGGTTCCTTCACGGCCTGTTCGAATGTGACCGGCGTGCGCCCCCCCTATAAAGCACTGGCCCGGATCATGCATGAATACGGAGGGGTCTGTTTCATCGATTTTGCCGCATCTGCGCCCTACGATGCGATCAATATGCACCCGGCAGATCCGAAGGAGAAACTCGATGCGGTGATGTTCTCGCCGCATAAATTCCTCGGGGGACCGGGAGCACCGGGAGTGCTGATTTTTGATGCCTCGATGTATAAAAATGAAGTGCCCGACAATCCGGGAGGCGGAACAGTGGACTGGACCAATCCCTGGGGAAAATACAAATACGTGGATGATATTGAAGCCCGCGAGGACGGGGGAACGCCGGGATTCCTGCAGTCGGTCAGAGCCGCCCTGGCCTTCGAACTGAAAGACCAAATGGGGATTGAAAATATCCGGAAACGGGAGGAGGAGCTGCTTGCCCGGGCTTTTAAGGGGCTCGATACCATTCCCGGCATGAAAATCCTGGCCGATAACGTGCGCGACCGGCTGGGGGTGATCTCCTTCTACATCGAAGGGATCCATTACAACCTGATTGTACAGGTGCTGAATGACCAATACGGAATCCAGACCCGCGGCGGTTGCGCCTGTGCCGGCACCTACGGACATTACATGCTGAAAGTGACCCGGGAGAAATCACAGGAAATTACCGACAAAATCAACCATGGCGATCTTTCGGAAAAACCGGGCTGGGTGCGCTGGTCGCTGCACCCCGTAATGACAGACAACGATATCGACCTGATGATTGCGGGACTGAAGGATATTGTGGAAAACACCGGGGATTATGAAAAGCAGTACGATTACGACATCCATAAAAATATCTTCAGGCATAAAAAGGATGCGGGGAAGGCGGACCAACTGAGAAATTGGTTTTCTTTGTAACAAACAAAAAACAACAGATCCATCAGAAAAATTTTTTCAGAGCCCCCCGGGAAGGAGGACGTTAAATTTTTCAGGTGCCCGCACAAGCGGTACCCGCACAAAAGAGAATAAATGGTTAAATCAATTGCATTCACATGAAACGGTATAAAACAGGATTGGTACTCAGCGGGGGTGGTGCCCGGGGTTTTGCCCACCTGGGGGTGATGGCGGCGCTGCAGGAAAAAGGGATCCGGCCGGATGTGATATCCGGGGTGAGTGCCGGGGCCATTGCCGGCTCCTTCATTGCTTCGGGAAAATCGCCCGAAGCCACCATGAAACTGTTGCAGCGCCGTTCCTTTTTTAAGCTGACCAAAATTCATTTTCCGGTGGACGGGTTGCTGAAACTTGACGGACTCCGGGAACTGATCAGGGATGAAATAACGTATAAAAATATCGAGGAGCTGCCCCTCCCCCTTTTTATTGCCGTTGCCAACCTGCAGAAAGGATCGGTGGAATACCGGAACACGGGACCGCTCGATAAAACCGTTCTGGCCTCCTCCTCGATCCCTGTGCTCTTTTCTCCGGTGGAGATGGACGGCGAATCTTACGTGGACGGGGGACTGATCGACAACATTCCCGTTGAACCCATCAAAAACGATTGCGAACGGATCATTGTTGTTAACATCAGCCCGCTGAACCCGCGGGAAAAATTCAAAAACCTCATCCAGGTGGCTACGCGCACTTTCTACATGAGCGTGAATGCCAACATGCCCCAGGTGCACCCCCTGGCTACCTACTTTATTGAACCGGAGGGCATTGACAAATACGATATCCTGACCCTCTCGCATGCGGAAGCGCTTTTTGAACTGGGGTACAAGGCGGTGAAAAAGGCAATACCTTCGCAGGTTCCAGGGGACTGATAAAAAAGTTGCCCCGGATAAAAACGGCTCCGGATTGCATCAGGGTTAGCAGGAGAAAGCCGGTTCAGCAAGGGAATCCAGGCCAGCAAGGGAAATCCGGGTTCGCAGCACCGGCAGACAGCCGTCAGCAAAAGCGGGTTGCTGATCTGCTCCAAAAACAGGCACCCCGGATTGCGAATCCGTAACCTCAGTGAAAGATCCGGGCCAGCAAAGACATCAGGCAGCAGCAATAAGGATAAAAAAGGAGTAAAAATTTTTTTTGCGAAAGGAAAAACAATGATTACATTTGCACGCACGAAAAAAACCGGGCGAAACCCGGCGTTCTTTTCAAGGCTGAAATAAGAAGGCTTCCGGTGTTCCGGATGCCGCTATTTTGGTGACTTTCAAACTTCAACGGTGAGGTGGGTGAGTGGCTGAAACCACCGGTTTG
>JAGYMR010000089.1 GCA_018400515.1 Tangfeifania sp. | reverse complement strand
CATATCGTCCGTTTTGGGTTTAAATGCCAGTCCCCATAAAGCAATTTTTTTCCCTTTCAGGTCGCCGTTAAAATGGTTGTAAAGCTTACCAAAAAGTATCGATTTCTGCCGGTTGTTGACCGATTCAACCGCTTTTAAAATGTCCAGTGAATAGCCGTTTTCATCGGCAGTACGAATAAGAGCCTGAACGTCTTTGGGGAAACAAGACCCCCCATAGCCAGTACCGGGATAAATAAATTTATTCCCAATGCGCGGGTCTGAGCCTATTCCCCTACGCACAGCATCCACATCGGCACCAACGATCTCGCATAGATTCGCAATGTCGTTGATAAAGCTGATCTTGGTGGCAAGCATGGAATTGGCTGCATATTTGGTCATTTCCGAGGAGGTAATATCCATGAACAAGATCGGATGACCGTTCAGCAGGAAAGGTTTATACAACCGTTTCATCACCTTCTGGGCTTTCTCCGATTCCGTTCCCACAACAATCCGGTCGGGCTTTAAAAAATCGGCCACGGCACTGCCTTCCTTCAGGAACTCGGGATTGGATGCCACATCAAACGGGACCGATTCTCTCCGCTTTTTTAATTCCTCCTCGATGGCCTTCTTAACCTTAACGGAAGTACCCACCGGAACGGTACTTTTGGTAACAACAACCATGTAATGATCGATGAATTTCCCAATCTCACGGGCCACACTAAGCACATGTTTCAGATCAGCACTTCCGTCCTCACCGGGCGGGGTCCCGACGGCAATGAATACTACATCCGCATCCTGAAGGCTGCCTTCAAAACCGGTAGTAAAAATCAACCGCCCCTTCTCAACATTGCGCCGGTAGATATCCTCAAGCCCGGGTTCATAGATGGGGATATGTCCATCATTTAGTTTGTCAATTTTTTGCTTGTCGATATCAACGCATACAACATCGACGCCGGTCTCTGCAAAACAGGCTCCCGAAACAAGCCCGACATACCCTGTTCCGACAACGGAAATCTTCATTCGAATTAATTTTAGTTAATTGTTTATATTTCAAAAAATATCCTTTACAATCACCCGATCAATGCAGGAGCCATAAAACAATTACCTGATGGCCATTTCTTTTTTTAGACAGTCATTCAATAAACGCCCACACAAAAAAAATTTCAGTAGCAACTCCCTGACCCCATGTCTTATCATCATGCTTCCCATGAAAATCCTTGCCATGCTGATTGCAAACAACCTGTAAAATAATTATTTTCAAAGCTAAAACTGGAAATTCTTAAGAATTTTATGATCATTTTTTCGTGTGAATATTTTCTCAGGCCGTTTTTCATCGCTCAGCCACCCCTCAAATCCCTCAAAAAAGCGTCTAACCTTTCAAACGTCAAATTTAACAAAAAAATAAAAACAAACGCCAAAAAATAGGCGACGAACTTCAATTAATATCCCCTGTATCCGTCAAAAAAAATTTTACGAATGATTCCCTTTGAATATGATTTTATACCAAAGCCATTTCTGATCCAAATCCGCTATCTTTGTGTTATCCTTTTGTGTATAAAACGGCCAAAAGGGTGAAAAACAGAAGTGGATCAATTTTATTAAGGAGAAATTAAAATACCGGGGGTGATCCGGTATGACCCCGGAGAAAATGGTGAAATTGCCTCCCGGGAGCAACCCGGCAAGCAACAATTTAGCTAAAAAATATTAAATTCGAACGATGAACAAAAGAATAGCGGAAATACTGAATTACCTCAGCCTTGAAAAAATAAAGAACGACCGGAGGATCGTAGTTTTTTCCGTATGTCTTTTAATCGCCACCGGATTGTGGTTTTTAAATGCGCTGAGCAAAAATTATTCCACATCGGTTTTCTTTCCGGTAAAATACATTAATCCCCCGGAGGACTATTTCCTGATAAGCGCACCGCCCGAAAAATTTGAACTCAAAGTCCGGGCCCATGGGTTTACCCTTTTGCGTCATAAAATGACACTGTCCGCCGGCCCTGTGGTAATCAACCTGAATTCACTCCGGCAAAACAGCAATGAACAGAGGTCAACCACCGTAATTCCAGCCGAGCGCCTAAACCGGATCATTTCAGGACAGATCAGCAACGAATTCACTATTCTTGACATCTCACCCCAAACTCTCACCCTGGATTTTGACCGTTTAGCCTCCAAAAAAGTGCCGGTTAAAGCATCGGTTCAAACCAGCTTCCAACCCCAGTTTAATCTGAGCGGGGAGATTGTGCTGGAACCTGAAAGCCTGACGGTAAAAGGGCCCGCTTCGGTGCTTGACACGGTTCAAATTCTGAAAACCCAATACACCCGGATCAAAGAGATCGATTCGGATATTGAGATGGAGGTACCGGTAATAGCTCCCCCGAATACCAAACTGGGAAAAAAAACAGTCATACTGAAACTACCTGTTGAAAAATTCACTGAAAAAAACATCGTGGTGCCCCTCCAGGTAAAAAACAGCCCCCCGGAATCGAAGGTCAGGCTGTTTCCTTCGGAAGTGGAGGTGACCGTGATGGTCGGGTTAAGCCACTATGAAGAAATAAACGCAGCAGATTTTCAGATCTTTGTGGATTTTAAGCAAGCCAATGCCGGCACTGAAACCCTGAAGGTGGCGATAGAAGAAAAACCTCCATTCATTCAGATGCTTCGCATCTCCCCGCAAACAGTGGAATTTTTAATAGAAACCGATTAACCAGGATATCAATTCTTCATGGCATTAACCATTGGCATCACAGGAGGGATCGGAAGCGGAAAATCAACTGTCTGCAAAATCTTTCATTTACTGGGAGCGCCGGTATTCGAGGCGGACCGGATCTCCAAAGAGCTGCTGAATACCGATCAGGCTTTAAAGAACCATTTGATCCGGGAGTTCGGAGAAGCTATTTACCGGCCGGAGGGAATGATTGACCGGAAAAAACTGGCAGATATCATTTTTAATGATGAGGCGCAGCTCTCGAAAATGAATGACCTGGTGCATCCGGCCGTAAAAAAAGAATTTTTAAAGTGGGCGGCGCAGCATCAGGAGGTGCCCTACATCATTCACGAAGCGGCTATTTTATTTGAAAGCGGCTTTTACCGGATGATGGATTTCACTCTCCTGGTTTCGGCCCCGGAGGAGGAGCGAATCCGGCGGGTAATGAAACGCGACGGGATAAATGAAAAAAAAGTAAGGGAACGCATGAAAAATCAATTTTCGGAAGAAAAAAAACAAAAAATGGCCACCTTTGTACTCAGAAATGATAACAGCCATTTAATCATTCCTGAAATTTTACGCATTGATAAAAAACTGAAAGCAGATGGCAAAATTTGGTAAATGGATTGGCGGAGGCCTTGGTTGGGCTGTCGGAGGACCGATTGGTGCAATTTTCGGTTTTGTAGTGGGATCAATTATTGACAGCAGTACCACCGGCATTCAGCAACGGCCCGTCTCAGGGTATTCAGGCCGGACAACGGCCGGCGGATATGTCATGAGTTTGCTGGTGCTGGTGGCCGCCGTCATGAAGGCAGACGGGCAGGTACTGAAATCGGAGCTGAACTACGTTAAAAAATTTCTGGTGCATAATTTTGGAGAGGCTTCTGCCGCAGAAGGCATCAAACTACTCCGGGACATCTTAAAACAACACATTCCCGTGAATGAAGTATGCCGGCAGATCAGAGATAACATGGACTACTCCTCGCGCCTCCAGTTGCTCCATTTTTTGTTTGGCATTGCCGCTGCCGACGGCCATGTGGATGAGCGTGAACGAAAGTTGATCCAGGACATCGGGCAGCGGACGGGTTTGAACGATAGTGATTTTGAATCCATTCAGGCCATGTTTGTCCGGAACATCGATGCCGATTACAAAATCCTTGAAGTCGATCCCAAAGCATCGGATGAAGATTTGAAGAAAGCCTACCGCCAGATGGCCATGAAGTACCACCCGGACAAGGTGAGTCATCTCGGCGAAGACTTTCAGAAGGCGGCCAAGGAAAAATTCCAAATGGTGAACCGTGCTTACGAAAACATCAAAAAAGAGCGAAAAATTGCGTAGCGGAGGTGCTACGCCGTTTTCGCCTTATCCTCCGATGCACATCCTTCGCGGTATTCACCAATGATATCCTTCACCTGGGTGGGGGCAACACGGCCAAATACCTTTCCTCCAACCATTACTACAGGGGCGAGACCACAGGCACCCACACACCGCAGACAATTCAGGGAAAACATTCCGTCTCCGGTCGATTCCCCCACTTCTACCTTCAACTGCCGTTTGAATTCACTCAGTACCTGCTCGGCACCCCTTACATAACATGCTGTTCCCATGCAGATCGAAATGGGAAACTCTCCCATGGGGACCATGGTAAAGAAACTGTAAAAAGTGACCACCCCGTAAACTTTTGCCACCGAGGTATTCAGCTCTTTGGCGATCACCTCCTGGACCTCTGCGGGAAGGTATCCTAGCTTGTTCTGAACTTTATGCAACACATTGATCAGTTCTCCCTCCTGATGGTCGTGTTCGGCACATATATCCCTGATCTGCTGAAGTGTATTTTCTGCAAGTTTTATTTTTGGCATGATCTTAAATTTTTAACATTCACGTCGGTTCTCTTTCGTTTTGTTTTTGCTTAGCGTGGACCGGCCACCGCACGTTCATGAAGGCTTATTATGCCGGTGGATTTATCCTGACGGCCCTCCCTTCTGAACCGGTGACCGGCGGCCATTCCCTTTTCAGGTCCGGTCAAAATATTCGGTATGCAATAAATGATGTGCTTTTTCACTTAACGGCTTCCCGAGGTATTCCTCGTATAACTCCACGATGTATGGATTTTCATGTGATTTCCGGATCTTTTTGTTGCTGTCCTCCTGATAAATCGCCATCTGGCGTTTTTTCAGCACCCGGGCATCTCCGTGGTGATAGGGTTGTCCGCCACCTCCGATACAGCCTCCCGGGCAACTCATGATCTCTATGGCATGAAAATCGCTTTCGCCGGCCTGAATTTTTTCCAGCAGCTCGCGGGCATTTCCAAGACCGTGCGCGATTCCGATGTTGATCGGCAAACCGCCGAAATCGATGGTGGCCTGACGAATCCCCTCCATACCGCGCAACTCATTGAAATCAATCCTGGGAAGCGATTTTTTCGTATACAATTCGTAGGCTGTTCGCACCGCAGCCTCAATCACACCGCCGGTGGTACCGAAGATCACACCGGCACCGGTTGATTCGCCAAGCGGGCGGTCGAAATCCTCATTGGGAAGCCGGCCAAAGTTAATATTGGCCTGTTTTATCAATGATGCCAGTTCGCGGGTGGTAACGGAATAATCCACATCGGGATTCCCGTTCACTTTAAATTCATCACGCCCGCATTCATATTTTTTTGCCACACAGGGCATGATGGAAACAACGACCAGATCCTCCCGGTTGATCCCCATTTTTTCAGCAAAATAGGATTTTGCGATGCTGCCGAACATCTGCTGCGGCGAACGGGCGGTAGAGGGGATCTCTTTCAGCTGGGGAAACTGATGTTCAAAGAATTTCACCCAGGCGGGACAACAGGAGGTAAGGATCGGCAACTGAACATCCTGATCGCCGTCCAGAAACCGTGTCAGGCGGTCCAGCAATTCAGCCCCCTCTTCCATGATCGTAAGGTCAGCTGCAAAATCGGTGTCAAAGACATAGTCAAATCCCAGCCGGCGCAGGGAGGAAACCAGTTTCCCGGTAACCAGCGTTCCCGGTTCCAGTCCGAACTCCTCGCCAAGTGCGGCACGCACTGCAGGAGCTGTTTGCACGATCACCGTTTTGGAGGGATCGGAAAGGGCCCTGACCACATGTCCGGTTTGGTCAACTTCGGTCAGAGCGCCGGTCGGGCAAACAGCCACGCACTGGCCGCAATAGGTGCAAACCGAATGGTCAAGGTTCATTTCAAAGGCAGGTGAAACAACCGCGTTAAAGCCCCGGTTGATGGCCGAAAGCACCCCTACGGTCTGAACTTCATTGCACATCATTTCGCACCGGCGGCACATGATGCATTTGTCCACATCCCGGATAATGGCCGGGGAGGTATCCTCCCGGTAAGTGGATTGTTCCCCCTTGTAATGAATCTCCCGGATCCCGAGATGGTGCGCCAGATCCTGCAAATCACACTTCCCTGATTTGGCACAAATAAGGCAGTCGGCCGGATGATCGGAAAGGATCAGCTCCAGAACGGTTCGCCGGGCATTGATCGCCCGGATAGAATGGGTATTCACGACCATTCCTTCGGCCACTTCGGTGCAGCAGGCCGGAGCCAGGTTTCTTCTCCCCTCCACCTCCACAACACAAACACGGCAGCCACCGGGTTTGTTCTCAATGTTCAAATCGTCGAGTTTCATGTGACAAAGCGTGGGAATGTGCACCCCGATTCCCGCTGCCGCTTCTAAAATGGTGGTCCCCTTTTTTACTACAAGCGGATTGTTATCAATCGTTAATTGTACGGTATCCATGGTTGATATTTTTCTGTATTACGAAAGTTTAATTGCATTGAACTTACATTTTTCATAGCATACGCCACATTTTATACACAGCGACTGGTCGATATAGTGTGGCTGGCGCTTTTCCCCGGAAATGGCCCCTACGGGACAGTTACGGAAGCAGAGTGTGCAGCCGGTACAGAGATCTTCAATGATCTCGTATTTCAGCAGCGCCTTGCACTGCCCGGCCGGACATTTACCATCCGTCACATGGGCCCGGTATTCTTCCTCAAAATTTTCGATGGTGGATAGTACCGGATTTGGCGATGACTGTCCAAGGCCACAGAGGGAAGTATCCTTAATGACATGGCTCAGCTCTTTCAACCGGTCGATATCCTCTTCGCTGCCTTTTCCTTTGGTAATGGCATCGAGCATTTCATGCAACCGTTTGTTGCCGATGCGGCAGGGCGAGCATTTTCCGCAGGACTCCTCGAGGGTGAATTCCAGATAAAACCTGGCAATGGAGACCATGCAGTCATCCTCATCCATCACGATCATACCGCCCGATCCCATCATGGATCCGGCAGCGATCAGATTGTCGTAATCAATGGGCGTATCCAGAAAATCTTTGGTAAGGCATCCGCCGGAGGGCCCGCCGGTCTGAACCGATTTAAATTCCCTGCCGTCCTTGATGCCGCCGCCAATATCATAGATCACTTCGCGAAGCGTTGTTCCCATGGGCACTTCGATCAGTCCGACATTGTTAATTTTCCCTGCCAGGGCAAAAACTTTGGTTCCCTTGGATTTATCGGTCCCGATTTTTCTAAACCAGTCTGCCCCTTTATTCATTATGACGGGAATATTGGCAAAGGTTTCCACATTATTCACGTTGGTCGGTTTTCCGAGGTATCCCGACACGGAGGGGAACGGCGGTTTAAAGGTTGGTTCACCGCGGAGCCCCTCCATTGAATGGATCAGGGCTGTTTCTTCCCCGCAGACAAAAGCACCTGCCCCGAGCCGGATCTCTATATCAAAGTTAAATCCGCTTTCCAGGATATTCTCTCCGAGGAGACCGTATTCACGGGCCTGCTCCAGAGCTGTTTCAAGGCGGTCGATCGCCAGCGGATATTCTGCCCGGATATAGACAAGCCCTTTGCTTGCATCGATGCAATACCCGCAAATAGCCATTGCTTCAATGACCGAATGCGGATCCCCTTCCAGAATGGAACGGTCCATAAAAGCGCCGGGATCGCCCTCGTCGGCATTGCACACCACATATTTCTGGTCGGCTTTTGAATTCCGGGTGATCTCCCATTTGAGACCGGTGGGAAATCCGCCTCCCCCGCGGCCCCGCAGCCCGGAGTCTTTCACCTCTTTGATCGTTTCTTCAGGTGTGAGCTCGCTGAAGCATTTTCCAAGGGCCATATAACCATCGCGTGAGATGTATTCATCAATGCTTTCGGGGTTGATAAAACCACAGTTCCGCAAAGCAATGCGCATTTGCTTTTTATAAAAATCCATGCCCCTGGAATCACTGATCTTTTCGCCACTCACCGGGTCTTTATACAGCAGCCGCTGCACCGGCCGCCCTTTCATTAGATGCTCCTGCACGATCTCTTCGGCATCCCCGGGAGTTACACTTACATAAAAGGTGTTGTCGGGCAGTACTTTTACAATGGGCCCTTTTTCACAAAATCCAAAGCAGCCGGTGGAAATAACCTGGACTTCCTCATCCATTCCCGTCGCTTCAATCCACCGCTTCAATGATTCAATGATCTCTCCGCTTTCGGCAGCTTTACAACCCGTCCCTCCGCAAACGAGCAGTTGTATTTTAAAATCGGTCATAACTGGTAGTTGTTGAATGGTTATTAATCGTCAATGGTTTTAAAGGTTATCGGGATCACCCCGTCAACCAGTTCCCCCTTTTTGATGTACACGTCGATGATCTCATCGGCCTTCTTTTTGTTGACATAGCCGAAGATCACAGGTTCTTTGCCGGGGAGGGTAACTTCGACCGTTGGCTCGGCGTAACAATAGCCCATGCAGCCGGTTTGGGTCACCACGGCATCGATGGCCTGCTGTTCGAGTTCATCCACAAAGTGTTTCATGGTATCCCTTGCCCCTGATGCAATGCCACAGGTAGCCATACCCACCTTCACCTGAACGATTTGTTCGGGGTGTTCGCTGTTTTCGCGCAGTTTTGTTTTCGACTGAACCTGTTCCTTAATTTTCCGCAGATCAGCCACTGTTTTTATTTTTGTCATAGTTGAAAGTTGTTATTTATTTCTTTTATCTCTTCCAGGTTGTTTTTTATCAAATCGATTATTGCCTCTTTTATCGCGCTGTTTTTCAGGGATACCTCCCCGAGCATTTCCAGTATCTCAGCCGAATCAGCGGTGAAATGCCCTTTCCCTGTCCGGTGCTCATAAACCAGCCGGATGTCCGGATGGCTCAGCACGGTATAATACCAGGTATCCCATATATCACCCAGGGGCGGCCGGTCGACATTCGAATGCCGGAAAACGGCTTTCACCGTTGTTCCTTCTGCCGGTTGGGAGTTCAACGAAAAAGATCCGCCGGCATTTTCCGCATTCTGCTTTAAAAGCGACAATCCAAGTCCCACTTTCCGGGTTGTCCTCGATGTAAAGAACGGGTTGGTTGCATTTTCCAGAATTTCCGGAGGCATTCCGCAACCGTTGTCTGTAATTTGCAGGGTATAAAGATCCTTTTTTATATTTTCATCCACCATGATTTCAATCAGCGTAGCCCCGGCCCGCACAGAATTCTGAACGATATCTAGTACATGTTCCGCGATCGTTTTCATTTTTTTGCTACAAATCGATGATCCTCCTGCCGGAGGGCACGCCTGATTTCCCTGAAATTCATTTCCTGCATATGAAAAACCGACCAAATTTCGCCAATTTGCGCTAAATAATGGGCATCTGAATTATAAATAAAGGTTATTTTATTTTGTAAAACATGCTGTTTTCGAACATTTTCTTCGGTTGAATGCCTCGAAAGCCCTAATGCATAACACTTTAGCTCCGGAGGTATAAAACCCAGCTGATTTAATATTCCGTTAACAAGACGGTCAATGTGTGCGGGAATAAAGATGCCGCCGTGCTCCTCCACCCGGTCCCGGATCTCCGTAATGCCGGCATTGAGTGCAGCCGGCAGGTAATAAGGGATCATTTCCAGGATATTTTCCGCATCATCGATGACCGGCTGACAGCCGAAACGGTCTTCATCATTGGGGATCCGGGGATTCCTCTCATCCAAAAACTGCTGAAACAGGGCCAGCTGTTCCGCTTTTTCAAAGAACGCAAGGCAATGAA
>JAGYMR010000088.1 GCA_018400515.1 Tangfeifania sp. | reverse complement strand
CTCTTGATTTTCAAAATACGCTCCTTTTAATTAAACGATACCCACTTCTAACAACAAAATCTTGTAAATTAAAACCAAGGGTAAAATTTCAAGGGTACAAAAATATAAAAACAGATAGATTAATGAAAATTGTTTCTTTAATAAAATCACCACTCCCCTGGTTAACAATAAAAAATAGATCAGCACCACCATTCCGACCCCGATGCTCACAGGGATCATTGCATTTCGGAATGGAACAAAAGCAACCACCACTACAACGGGCAAAAGAACCATGCCTCCGACCCGGTTGAAATTATTCATATTAAACAGAAACTCCCCCGTTTCACTGGTATTCTCAAACAAAAAGCCAATGAACCGGTACATCATCTTTTTAACCAACAGGTAAACCAGCACGGCTCCGACAATGAAAAAATAGAGCCGAACGCCGTGATACGAAAAATGGACATTGAAGTTATTGAAAACCTGGAAGATAAAAAGAGGGAAAACCACAAAGGAAAAGACATCCAGCCAAAATGCCCCGTGAACAACCGAATAATTCTTTTCCCGGAACATCCTGTTGGCTGTGGAGTAATTAAATACCGACTGAAAAAGGTTTCCTGTATATTTTTTCCAGATATTCCGGACTGCCGCAAAAAGAACAAGGGAAAACAACAGAAGCATCGTGATCCAGTCGGCATTCACAGATGCTTTCCGGTGAAACGGTAAAACCAATCCATTGCCGGTTGAATCTTTTCCGGTGGCCAGGTGAATCTCTTCCCGGGGAGCAATATAAATGGAGTCCCCCACAAGAAAATATTCCTCCGGCTCCCATTGCCGGAATCTTCTTTGCGTTGTGGCTGAAGGCACAGCCGGCAGTTGGTCTGCTGTATCGATCTGCTGTTCCACTGTATCGCGCCTGGGGAGGGGTTCTATGGAAACGGGCGCAACACGTTTAACCCTCAGGCCTTCTGATTCCTGCTCCTGAAGATCCGGAAGCTTCTTCAGCGGAAGCCTGACGTTCGTGGTATCCTGCTGCCCGTATATATACACTTTTTCCATCTGAATTCCCGGCAAAGATACCAAATCCTTTGTTCAATTCTGAAAAAAAGAGCAGCTATCCCCTGTCCGGCAATTGAATGTGGGCCATCTGCTCCTGCGTCTGAAAAAACAGGAAAAAACGGATTATCCCGGGCGACCGGCCATCAGTTGCCCTATATGACCACCCGGAAATGATTATCTTTCAGATAAGAGTTAAAAGAGGGAAATCAGGGAGTTTGATGAAAATCAACCCTCCCCGCAATTGGCCCTTTCATATTTTTCCATCAAATCGATCAACAAAAACATCTCCTTCATCTCCTCCCCGGTTTTTTCGGAGGAACAGATTTCAATGAAACGATTAAGTGCGTCCCTGTAGTCGTCTTCAGTTTCTATTTCAGTTATTCTGTGCATAGCCAATTTAATGTGCATCGAGCCAGTTGGAAGCGGCATTCATTTCAACGGTGAGCGGAACATCCAGTTCAACGGTATGTTCCATCTCTTTTTTCACGATCCCTTTCACTGTTTCAAGTTCCGTTTTCAATACGTCAAAATTCAACTCATCGTGCACCTGTAAAACCATTTTTGATTTTAGTCCCTTTTTATTAAACTGCTCAAAAATATGAATCATGGCCAGTTTAATAATGTCGGCGGCCGAACCCTGAATGGGTGCATTGATGGCATTCCGCTCAGCCATTCCACGTACGACACCGTTTCTGGAATTAATATCATTTAAATAACGCCTGCGTCCTTTAATTGTTTGCACATACCCTTTATTTTTTGCTGTTTCAATTTGTTGATCCATAAAACCCTTGATTTTTGGAAAACTCTCAAAATAGCCATCGATCAACTCCCGGGCTTCTGAACGGGGGATGTTCAACCGTTGGGACAATCCCCAGGCTGAAATGCCGTAAATGATCCCGAAATTGGCTGTTTTTGCTTTTCTCCGCATATCGGAAGTAACTTTATTTTCGGGCACCTTATAAATTTTTGCCGCCGTAATGGCGTGAATGTCCTTCCCCTCACGGAATGCTTTCAACATTTCCCCGTCTTTGCTCAAAGCAGCCATAATGCGCAATTCGATCTGTGAATAGTCGGCCGAAAGAAAAGTGTGGTCCTTATCGGAAGGGATAAATGCCCGCCGGATTTCCCGGCCGCTCTCGTCGCGAATGGGAATGTTCTGCAAATTGGGATTAAAAGAACTCAACCGTCCTGTTGAGGTAATCGCCTGATTAAAAGAGGTGTGAATTTTTCCTGTCCGCTTATTAATCAATTCCGGCAGGGCCTCCACGTAGGTGGACAGCAACTTTTTTAATCCCCGGAATTCGAGCACTTTGTTAACAATGGGATGCCGGTCGCTCAGCCTCACCAGCACCTCTTCGGAGGTCGAATATTGTTTTGTTTTGGTTTTCCGGGCATTCGTATCAATTTTCAACTTTTCGAAAAGAATAGGGCCCAATTGTTTGGGTGAGGAAACATTGAACTTCTCACCGGCAAGCTCAAAAATCTCCTTTTCAATGGCAATGATCTGTTCCCGTAGTTTCCCGGCATAATTCTTCAGGACCTCTGAATTGATCTTCACCCCGGCATTTTCCATGTGCACCAGCACGGGCACCAATGGCATTTCAATCATTTCAAACAGCTGCCGCATTTCATATTTATCCAAAAGGGGGTCCAGGTGATGCTTAAGCTGAAAGGTAAGGTCGGCATCTTCGCAGGCATAATCGCGAAGCTTTTCCTTATCCACCGAACGCATACTCCGTTGATTTTTCCCTTTTTTCCCGATCAGTTTTTCGGTGGGGACTTTTTCATAATTCAGATAAATGCTGCACAAATAATCGAGGTTGTGCTTCTGCTCGGGCTGGATCAGGTAATGGGCGAGCATGGTATCGAATAGCTTTCCTTTCACGCCGATGCCATAATTGCTCAGCATCAGCAGGTCGAATTTTATATTCTGTGCAATTTTTTCAATTTTTTCATCCGCAAAAATTTCCCGGAACTCCTCCAGTACTTTTTGCGCTTCTTCCCGCTTAGACGGAAGCGGAACGCAATAAGCCTCATGCTCTTTAAAGGAAAAGGAGAGGCAAACGATTTCAGCGGTGTGGGTATCGAGGCCCGTGGTTTCGGTATCAAAGCAGAAGGCATCTTTCACTGCCAGTTCGGCCCGGAGGCTGGCACGCTGCATTTCATTTTCGGCGAGGTAATACTTATGCGCAACCGAGTCGATATTTTGGTTTTTATTGACTGAAGCTGCCGGGGCACCGGTTTCTCCAAAAAGCGTCTGCTGGGTGGCCGCATCCGGCTCGACATCTTCCAGGTTGAGGCGTTGACTAAGGTTGCGGAATTCCAGCTCACCAAACAGCACCTTCAGGGCTTCCCTGTTGGCGTCCTGCCGGGTCAGGCCCTTTTTATCAAACTGGATGGGCACATCCTGAATGATGGTCACCAGTTTTTTGGAGAGAAACACCTGATCCTTGTGTTCGATCAGGTTCTCTTTCTGTTTTCCCTTTAGCTGGTCGATATGCTCGTATAAATTTTCAATGGTGCCGTATTTTTCAATCAATTTCTGAGCGGTTTTGGGACCGATTCCCGGACAGCCGGGAATATTATCGGAACTGTCCCCCATCAGTCCCAAGATATCAATCACCTGGCTGGTGCGCTCAATACCAAAATTTTTCTTCACCTCACCGGGTCCCCACACTTCGGCACCCCCCCCTTGTTTGGCAGGTTTATACATACGCACATTATCTTCCACAAGCTGTGCATAATCTTTATCCGGCGTCACCATGTAAGTATCAAAGCCCTCTTTTTTAGCCTTTTGGGCGAGCGTTCCAATGACATCATCGGCTTCAAAACCCTCTTTTTCAATGATTGGAATATTAAAACCTTCAATGATTTTCCGGATATAGGGAATGGATTTCCGCAAATCCTCCGGCATCTCTTCGCGATTGGCTTTATACTCCTCATACATTTCGTGGCGGAAAGTGGGCGCCGAAACATCAAAAACCACGCCCACGTAATGGGGATCCTCGGCTTCCAGCAATTGCAGGAGGGTATTGGTAAACCCAAGCATTGCCGAAGTGTTCAACCCTTTTGAATTGAACCGCGGGTTACGAATAAAAGCGTAATAACTCCGGTATATCAAAGCATACGCATCGAGCAAAAAAAGTTTTTTTGTACTGTTATCTGTCATAATAAACAAATTTAAGGGAACTTTTTAATTAAATGAAACGATCCCCCCTGCGCCTGGAAAAATTCTTCAGCCGGATCTTCCCTGAAAAAAGACGGAAAAACAGCGTTTTCCCGTGAAACAAAACCAAAGGACGCTTCGGAGACCAACCGGAAAAAGAAAACCCGCAGGATTCATTCGTTATCTTCGGCAAACCATTCAGCAAAAGCGGTAACGGTTTCGTAAAGCCGGATACTGAAAAGCTTTACCTCCTCAGGAAGTTTTTCCTGGAGAATTTCCGCAATGTAGGTCACAATATTTTCCGTTGTTGGCTGAAAATCGACCACCAAAATCCGTTCAGAAGTTTTCCGCAACAGTTCGATCTGTTTTTCAGGCACCTGCCTGCTCACCATCAACGAATGGTCAAAACGGTTCACAATTTCCGATTTCACCAGATTTTTCAAATCGGAAAACTCCATGACCATTCCGTCCCGGGGATGGCCGGGCTGCTTTCGCGGTTCCCCGGCCAGGGTAACTTCAAGGTTGTAGGAATGTCCATGAATATTGCGGCACAGCCCGTCATAGTTATAAAGGTTGTGTGCCATTTCAAAATGAAAGCGTTTCGTAACCCGGATCTTTGGCATGGCATCCTATTTAAAAAAGCAAAAGTACCCAAATTTATTTAACCCGGGATATGCAGTGCCCCGAACTTCATTGAAAAAAGCAACACGGCCCGAATCTTCATCCCCCGGCCTGTTTTTAGGACATTCATACATAAATTTTTCCTATTTTTGTGTTTTGGAAAAATCAGGAATAACAAGTATGGACAAACCAACAGTTCTCAGCGGGATCAGACCCACAGGTTTTTTGCACCTCGGAAATTATTTCGGGGCTGTCCGCAATTTTTTAAGAATGCAGGAAGATTTTAACTGTTTCTTTTTTATTGCCGACATTCACTCCCTTACCACACATCCCATGCCTGAAAACCTGCAGACCGGAGTGAAACAGGTGCTGGCTGAATACCTGGCCTGTGGCATTGACCCTGAGAAAGCCACCATTTATATTCAAAGCGATGTCCCTGAAGTCACGGAACTATATACCATCCTCAATATGAATGCTTATTTGGGGGAACTGCTGCGTACCACCTCCTTTAAGGAGAAAGCCCGGCAACAACCACAGAACGTCAATGCGGGATTATTGACCTACCCGGTATTGATGGCGGCAGACATTATCATTCACAAGGCCAATTTTGTGCCGGTTGGAAAGGACCAGGAACAAAACCTGGAGATGGCCCGGAAGTTTGCCAAACGTTTCAACCGGATGTACAAAAAAAAGGTTTTCCCCATTCCCCGTCCCTTTACTTTTGATGGCAAAGAGATGATCAAAGTCCCGGGACTGGACGGAAGCGGAAAGATGGGAAAATCGGAGGGCAATGCCATCAATCTGTTTGAAGATCCCAAATCCATCCGGAAAAAGGTGATGCGTGCCGTCACGGATGCAGGGCCCACGGAACCCAACCAACAAAAAGCCGAACCGGTACAAAACCTGTTTCATTTGATGGAAATTGTCTCCTCCCCCGATACGGTGGTGCATTTTGAGGAATTATACAACAGGTGTGAAATCCGTTACGGCGACATGAAAAAGCAACTGGCCGAAGACATCATATCCTATACTACCCCGATACGGGAGCGGATCATAGCCATCCTGGAAGATGATGCCTACCTGGCCAGGGTCGCAAAAATGGGATCCGAAAAAGCCCGTGAGTCGGCTTCAAAAACATTGCAGGAAGTAAAAAATGTGATCGGCTTTAAAAAATTGTTTTAACTTATATTTTTCTACCGGAAAAGATGCTCCGGATCCCTCTCCGGCATGTGTTGGCAAAGGGCAAATACGGCCCATTCAGCAGATGGTGAACCTGATTAAAGGGATATTTACGCTTTTTAGTTGCCGGGAAAGAAAAAATATTTGAAATTGAACCACATAATTTAATTCAAATAACAATATTGCCCTTTGTAAAAAATAAATCCGAATTATTATGAACAATCTATTCAAAAAGCTCTTGTTAATCCTCCTTTTTTTAACACCCTTCCTGCCGGTAGAATCCGCCACCATTATTCTTACCAGCGACCAGCAGCTACACGATCTGCAGGATCCTGATAAGAAAATTGACATCTCCACCGGCCATACCAAGCGGATCATGAGTTTACGCGAAATTTGTGAAAATGCCGAAAGTCGCGGCGATAAAATCCTTACGATTGCTTTTGATGAATTTTTCAGGCAATACAGGGACCAGACCGAAACCGTCCGGCTGCTCACACCCGATATGGATGAATATGTGGAAAAGATGAAATTTATCGCCGATTTTGCTTCCCAATACGGGCTGGGGCTGGGATTAAGCCTGCTCAGTCCCCTCGAACTGGGCCCTGCATTCAAAAAACAAACCGGGAAAACCGGAAAATGGCTGCATTACAAAGTCGGTTTGCGAAATCCGGAAACCGGCCAATTTCATGTTCAGCTCTGGCAGCAACTTTACTGGACCAATAACAAGGGCCGGTTTCGCATTCGCCTGAAAGATGTCAAAGCCTATGCTTTTAAAGAACAAAAACTGCCTGACAGTCCCTTCAAGGTAGTAAACCGGGATGATATCATTGAATTAAACGATGTTGATTACAACCAGTGGAAGGTTTCCTCTTCCGCCAAAGGCGACAGCACAGGGCTGGACACCGATCAGTGGAGTTCTACATCCGCGGCGGAAGACGCGAAAAGGACCCAGCGGATCTCTATTTTTTCCAATGGCAGCGATCAACTGAAGGGCTACAACAGGGTGCTGGTGCTGTTGGAATATGAAGTCCCGGAAATGGAGTATTTCAGTGCCGAGGCAGCCCCCTTTCTGAAAAACCTGCTGAAAAAATATGCCGACAATGGGATCAGGATCGAACACTTCTATTCGGATGAAATGCACATCCAGCAGGACTGGAGCTATTTCAGCCACCATGATAACGGACAGTTGGCTGTCAGGTATTATTCCGAAGCCCTGGGCGATCTTTATGAGAAAAAATTCGGGGATCCTTTTGAAGAGAAAGACATTCTCTATTTTGTATACGGCCCGGACATCAACAGCAACAATGCGGACGCCATTAAGAATGTCCAGTACGTCAGGGGAGCATCAAAAGAAGCCATTCATAAGACATTTCTTTTCCGCGACCGGTACTATAAACTGTTAAACCACCACGTGGTTGATCTTTTCAATGAAGCTAAAGCTTATGCCAGTGAATTGTTTCAGGTAGAAGATTTTGGAACCAGCGGCCATGCTTCATGGGCCGAGAGTCCGACCGTTGACCTGTGGAATACGGGTCAACTGGAACCCAATGCCTACAAATACGAACTGACCCCGAATTTCATCTGGGGAAATACGGTTCATCAGGCGGCAGCAGCCTGTTACGATTACTTTAAATGGGGAGAATACCTGGAACCCACCCGGAACGATTTTGCCGAACTGGGGTGGAACGACCGGAATTATTACGGAGCAGCCATGGCGACCTCCATTGGTGTTATCAACAGAATTCCCAATGCATACCCGGCTTTCTGGGGAATGCCCAACAAAGTAAGGGAACGGAAAACAGCCATCAACGATGCCTTCGGAGGCCGGCCCCGCTCCCGGTCCCTGGATATGATCACAGGACACATCCACCGCGATGTGGAGGTGTTGATCCTGTACCCCATGAACCTGGTAGCTGTGGAAGAGCGTTTTGGCAGCTGGGTTACCCAGTACGGTTATGCCAATTACATCACTGCGGAAAAATTAATGGAACTGGGCAGCGTCAATGAACATGGGGAAATTTGCATCAAAGACAAAAAATATACTACCTTGGTGGCCCTTTTTGAACCCCTTCCCCAAAAGGGCGTGCTGGATATGATGGAAAAACTGGCCCAAAACGGAGGGAAAGCCCTTTGGTTCGGACCTCCGCCCCTCATTAACGGAAACGGGGAACAATGCCGCTCCAAATGGGAGGATATTTTCGGGGTTTCCATCGATTCACAGCACCTTCAGGGACAGATTGCGGCAGGGAAACGCATCACCTTCACAAACCAACTGGAAAACATCCCTTCACAAACCATTCTTACAAGTTTTCTGCCCGACCATGTATATCCCGTAAAAGCCACTGATAGAACAGACCGGCTGGCTTACTGCGATAAAGAACTACTGGTTGGAACCGGCAACGGCAATGCGTTCTTTTTCGGATTCCGCCCCCGGGATGACCAGGCCGCCAGTTTAGGCTATGAAACCCGGACCCTTTTCGAGATCCTGGATCATGTGGGTGCCTACCAGCCAACCGGCGCCTTTCCCGGAATCAATGACAATACCGAACACGTTTCAAGAACCACGGATTACCTGGCCACCCGCTTCCCCAACAATGCCACGGTCCTGGTGCGCCATTACCGGAGACACCGCGAAAACTGGCCAGGAGGATTTTCACGCGACCCGGAAGAGGATCAAAAGGTGCTGGCGGAAAATCCCCTTCCTCCCGATGAGATCGAAGTTTCCAGCTTGAAGGTGAACGGCCACGAGGTCAGCTTTAACGGTCGACTTACCATGGCCTTCCGGACAAATAAAGAAGATGAACTGATCGCATTTGAAGGGCATCAGTGCAATCAGGCAATCATCGACGGCAAAAAATACATTTTTGCTGAAACCCCCCTGGAAAAAATTGCATTTGCTCCCTCCCTGGAGAAAAACAGCAATGAACTGAAGATCATTGTCCGGGGCGAAGGCCGGGTAACCATTCCCCTGACAACAGAGATGGCTGCTCAAAAAATCCGTTTAAAGGATCACCGGGGAAAAAAATTAACCTTTGAAAAGAAAAACGAGGCCATCAGCTTTGAAGTCAACCGGGGAATCAACGGGAAGTGGCTGACACTGGCCGGGAAACAATAATCTATACCGCGAAGGTGGGAGGGGATCTCCCCCTCCCCCGGTTTGCGGACCTCTGAACTGTTTAACCCTTTCAGCGATGAACCAGTCAGGGGAACCAAATATCGCAGAAGGGCCTGCTCCTGTTCCCTGCACGTTCTGTGAAACCGTAAATATTTTAAACTAAAAACCAATGAAACGAACCATTTTCCTGCCAGCCGTGATGATTCCTGCCTTGCTGGTATCCTGCAGTCATCAGCAAAAAAAACAGAAAACACCCAAAAAACCCAACATCGTCTACATCCTGGCCGATGATCTGGGTTACGGCGATTTAAGCTGTTACGGCCAAACCCGGTTTCAAACGCCCCATATCGACCAGCTGGCCGAAGAGGGGTTAAAGTTCACCCAACATTATGCCGGTTCGACGGTATGCGCACCATCACGGTCTTCCCTCATGACCGGGCAGCATACAGGGCATACCTTCATCCGCGGCAACAAAGAGTGGAAACCGGAGGGGCAATATCCGCTGGAATCAGAAGCGGTGACCATAGCTGAAGTCCTGAAGGAAGCCGGTTATGTTACGGGAGCCTTCGGAAAATGGGGACTGGGCTACCCCGGATCCGAAGGAGATCCTAACAACCAGGGGTTTGATGAATTTTTCGGTTATAACTGCCAGCGCATCGCTCATCACTATTATCCTTATCACCTGTGGCACAACCAGAAAAAAGTGATGCTCGAAGG
>JAGYMR010000087.1 GCA_018400515.1 Tangfeifania sp. | reverse complement strand
AAAATCAAAATATAAAAAACCTTATTTTATTTTTCATGGAATCGAATTTCTAATTATAATCTTCCTTTTAGCACAAATATGGGAAATTTTATATTTTGTTTTAATGAATTCCTGAAAAGTTTTATTGATGGACTCCTCTTTGTTAATCAAACCTTTGATCTCTTCAATGACCTGGTATTTTAACTGAAGGTTGATCTCTTTTTCCTCCTCCAGTTTTTTATTGTATTCGCTTCTCAGATGCCGGTACTTTTTCAGCAGGTTTTTTATATCCTTTTCGTAAGGATTCTCTTCGGGATTAAAATCTTCCTCGCTTCCCCCGGCTTCAAGAAATTCCTTTTTCTGTTGCTCGGTCTCTTCTTTCAGATTCTTATAGAAAGCGGCTTTGATGGTCTCCACATCATCTTTGATGTTGTGATGGCCGTCGTGCTCAAGCACGTTCCGCATGGCATTAACCAGTTCCACCTGGTTGTATTTACTGTAATCCGGTTTGTCCGGTTTTTTGGAAGAAGCGACCTTTTTTTCCTTTTTAGGCCGGGAAGGAGTTTCTTTTGATGCAGAGGAGGCTTTTTCCGGTTGTTTTTCTTCGACTTTTTCTTCCCCCGCTGTTTCGCTTTCTGTTTCGCCGGAGGCTTTTGCACCGGGAGCGTCCGTTTCTTCCTTTTCAGTAGGTGCCTTCCCGGAAACATCCTTTTCCTCCTTTTCCGGGGTGTCTTGTTCTTCTTTCATTTTGTCCTCCGGTGCTTCGGGAGGTACAGGTTGTTCGCTGCCCTCTTCTTCGCCGGTTTTACCGTCCGTCATTCCGGAGGCATCTGCCTCCCCATCCTCTTTCCCATCTTTGTCTGGGGCTTTTCCTCCGGCGGTTTCCGGGGTGTCATCCTTTCCGGACTTTCCGCCTTCCGGGGATACAGACGGCGTTTCCGCTTCATCACTGTGTTTAGCAGATAAAGAAGCGTCCCCCTCCCCGGTGAAGTCTTTTCCTTTCCCATCGGAAAAATTTTCAGGTTGATTTCCATCATCAACCGGTCGGCTTTCTTCTTTCAGGGAAAAATCTGTACTGTTCTTTTCCTCTTGAGTTGAAGAAGGATTTTCGGCTGTTTCCGGTTGAATGTTCTCCGTACTTTTTAACCCTTGCAGGTCTTTAAGATCTTTTTTAGGTTCCATTTAAAAAAATTTAAATACCATTATCGAATGGTGTGCACATAATTTATCAGACTACGAAAATAGGGAATTACAAACTAATACTCAAAGTTTTTAAACTAAAATCTAACCGGATCACAATGGATTTCAGTGATCTAAATATCAATTCATTATTTGCTCGTTTCGACAGAATTCAATAAAAAACACCGGTAAGCAAAAAGTATAAAAATGCGCTCCGTGATATTCTGCTGTAGCATAAATATGGGGAGTGCTGTGCTTTTTTACCGCCCTATGTTGAATAACATCTGTAAAAATATCATTTTCAATGCATAAACCTACAAATGCCATTTTCAGGTAAAAGAAATTTATCTATTTTAAGGGTTTTAATAGGGATTTCCCCCGGCAGTAAAAGGGTGGATTTTCCGGCAGGAGTCCGGGGAAAACCGGCGGCATGCCTTCCGATAAAGCTTTGAAATAAAAAAACAGAACACATGAAAATCTTTTTTTTGAGCAACCACAATTCATGCCGAAGCCAGATGGCTGAAGCCATTTTGAGAAGTTACGGGAACAATCTTGAAATTCACTCGGCGGGCATTGAACCGGCAGATCATGTCAGTCCGATCGCTATAGAAGTTATGGAGGAGATTGGAATCAATTTGGAGCCCCATGTTCCGCAACACTATTCAAAATTTAAGGATATTGAATTTGATTTTTTAATCACCGTTGGGGATGGAACCGCCGAAGAGTTAAAAATACCTCCTATAAAATACAAACGAAAAATGCATCTGGGGTTCAAGAATCCGTATAAAAATTCAAGAGACAAAAATGAGATCCGGCAAAAATGTTGTGAGATCAGGGATGAGATACGGACGGAAATGGACTATTTTTATCATAAAATGCTCTGCAGGAGCGGGGCAAAAACATAGCTTTCCCCATAACAAAGAAGGTTCCTTCCCCGGGAAAAAGCCCATCTCCCGGATGCACCGGTTCATTGAAAAGGGAATACCAGCAATAACTGACCGGGATAGTTTTCCGGGCGGATTGCCGGAGAAGAATCCTGAAGCCCTTCAGAGGGCTATCCCTGCATGATCGCTTCGACTTCATCCGGGGCAATGGGAAGCCGTTCCCCCAGCATTTCACACCCCTCCGCTGTGACAAGCAGATCATCTTCGATCCGGATACCCCCGAAATCAAGATATTCTTCCACTTTTTCAAAGTTTATAAAACGGGCATTGGTTTTATCTTTTTTCCACTGACGGATCAGGGGCGGAATAAAATAGATCCCGGGTTCGTTGGTGATCACAAATCCCGGTTTCAGCTTCCTTCCCAGCCGAAGGGCGGCCAGTCCGAACTGCTCTGATGGGCGGATCTCATCATCAAACCCCACGTAAACCTGTCCGAGATCCTCCATGTCATGGACATCAAGTCCCATCATATGGCCGAGGCCATGAGGAAAAAACAAAGCATGGGCCCCGTTTTGAACCGCCGCTTTCACATCGCCTTTCATAATTCCAAGATCTTTCAGTCCGGCCGCGATCACTTCCGCGGCTGCCAGATGAACCGACCGGTAAGAGACCCCGGGGCGGGTTTGATTTTTTGCTTCATCGTTGGCAGCCCGCACGATTTCATAGATCTCCCGCTGCTTTTGGGAAAATTTTCCGCCCACAGGAACCGTGCGGGTAAAATCGGAAGCGTAATGCATGGAGGTTTCAGCCCCTGCATCGGTGAGCATCAGTTTCCCTTTTTCCAGGTGTTGCGAATGATCATGGTTGTGCAATGTTTCACCGTTTTGTGAAAGAATGATGGGAAAGGAGATCATCCCCCCGCCTGCTGCGGCTATTCCTTCGATGATCCCGGCGATTTCCTGCTCCCAGACACCCGGCCGGGCCATTTTCATAGCTGTTGTGTGCATTTGATAACCGACCGCACAAGCTTTCTTAATCTCTTCAATTTCACAGAGTTCTTTAACCGACCGCAAATCAACAACGGACTTTATCAGCTCCACCGATGCGTAATCAGGGATGCGCCCGGGAAGTATTCCCAGCAGCTCCCCGAGAAAAATGCTGTTTTCCGCCCGGTAAGGGGGTAAGAAATGGATTTTCCGCCCTTTCCGGATGGCCTCTCTCAGGTAACCGGCCAGCCTGGAAAGAGGTGCCGCATCAGCAACCCCGGCACGGGCAGCATTTTCACGAATGGTACGCTGAGGTCCCATCCAGACAATATCGTCCATGGAAACATCATCCCCGAAAAGCAGCTCCTCCCCGGTATCAAAATCAATGGTACCGGCCAAACCCGGAAAATCGAGGCCGAAAAAATAGAGAAAAGAACTGTCCTGCCGGAAATGAAAAGGATTATCAGGTCCGTTCATGGGAGCATCGGGATTGCCTAAAAACAGGCCAATCCCGTCGCTCATTTTATTTTTCAGCTTTTCCCTGCGGTGAATGTAAGTGCTTTTTTCAAACATATGCGTAATTTTAAATTGTGGAACAAAATAAAAAAAATTGAAGTTTTTTATCAATTCTCTTTCTAACAATCAGTTAAAATCAAAAGGACATAACTTTCCGGACAACAAAAGCCATTGGTTTGCCCGGGATATTTTTTATAACATAACGATTTTCGACAAAATAATGTAAATTAGACGAAAAGCATAAAAATGAGCAACGAATTATTATCTTATTTGAATAAACGCATGGGCAGGGAAGGTTTTGATGAAGCAACCAGTGGTCCGCCCGGTCCGATCGTTACCATTTCGAGGGAAGTGGGCTGCAATGGGGTCAAACTGGCAAGGAAAATGGCCCGGCGCCTCAACGAAAACCGGAAGTTCCCTGAATGGAAAGTACTGAGCAAGGAGGTTTTTTTTGAGAGTGCCAAAGAACTGGATCTGGATCCGGAAAAAATCCGGCGCACCCTGAAACAAGGCGAAAGGTCGTCTTTTAATGACATTCTGAGTGCGTTTAAAAACAAGCGGTTTAAAAGCGAAAAAAAGATTGTCAAAACGGTGAATGATGTGATCCGGACCTTTGCTCTTGAAGGATTTTTCATTATTGTCGGCCGGGCAGGGCACATGATCGCCCGGGACCTGAAAAATGCCCTGCACCTTCGTCTGGTTGCCCCGCTAGAGTACCGCATTAAAACCATCATGGAAAACAATCACCTGAACCGGGAGGAGGCCATTGAATTTATTGAACGGGTCGAAAAGGAGCGCATGTCCTTCCGGAAATCCATCGGCAACGTTTCCTGTGCAGACGAATGTTTCGACCTTTTTATCAACAGGGCATCTTTCGACGATGAAAAGACCATCGATCTTATTGAATTCGCGATGGAGAAAAAGAAGATCCTGGAAGATTACGCATTTCTCGAGGAGTAACCTAAAACAACTTTCCCGGAGCGGTTATCCGCTTCTCAAGCCCGTATCCCGTCCAGTCGATATCACCGATAAAGGGTTCAAAGCAGTTGTGACGCCCGAATAAAAAATCATTCTCCCGGCCGGGCAGATCATAACACATCATGGGGTGCATGGCAAAGCAACTCCGCCCAGGGGAAAGGCCTTCTGTTGCCTCTAAAGCATGATTTCCCCATAAAAACCACGTGGCTCCGGCTGCGTTTTCCCGGATATAAAAGAGCAGGTCACGGGTAAAGGCCTGCCAGTTCTTCCGGTGACTCCCGGGCGCCCCAGGCGTACAGGTAAAAGCGGTGTTTAAAAGCAATACCCCTTCTGCCTCCCAATGTTTAAAAAAACGCGGGGGTGGTAAAACAGGAAAGGCATTGTCAAACTTTTTCTTAAGGTCATTGAATTTAATGACCTCACCCGTGTAGGCTTTATAAAGGGCCCGCAGAATATTTTTCAGCGAGCTGTTCCGGAAGGGCTGATTCCAGGACTTGAGATTCCCTACTTCAAAAGCCCGGCCCGTGGCAACACCGGGTTGCGGATAGGGATCCTGCCCAAGGATAACGATTTTCGCCGAATGCAGGGGAAATTCCAGAAAACGGAGAACCTTTTCCGGCGGAGGAGTGATCCCTGTGGGAAGAATTTCCGATTCTACGCGGGCAATTTGCCTCCTTCGCGTTCCGGAAAGAAACGGTTCCCAGTCCTTGTGAATGGCGACACGATTCAGGAATGCTGTGCTCATATCCCGGAATAATCTATCCGGTTATTTTTCCGGGCATCCCTTTCACATTCACCGGTTTTTCATCCCCGGCTTTTATTTCAAACATGTCATTGGGCGTCAGGCCACATGCTTCAATCATTTTGATGCAATATTCAAGCCTCCCAAGTTCCGCACCGGTATTATTGGTTCCAAACGAAAATTTCACCCCGGCTTTTTTGGCCATCCTGATCATCTCCGGTTTCGGAAGTTCATACCGGGCATTGATCTCCAGGGCGATATTATTGGCTGCCAGTACATCCACCACCCGTTTCATCCGTTCCCGGGTCCAGAGCCGGTCATACTCATCCGCTATTTCGGCGGGCAGCACCGTAGGATTTACATAAATATCCACCGGCTCCTGCGAAAAGATCGATTCAATTTTCCCAACCAGTTGCTCCATAAACTGCTGTTTATCATCGACCCAGACCTCTTCGGGCATCCAGATGCGGGTACGGCGGCCTTTGTAATCGGTAAAAGTCATCGCGTCAGTAAACACATAATCAAATTCGGCTACCGCCTCCGGCGAAAAAAGGGTGATCCACTCCCTTCCTTCAGCCTGCATCCCCTTAAAACAGGGACTTCCTTCCACTTTTTCCATGTATGCATACAGCGAAGAATCGTTGGTTACCGGAAAATGCAGGCCGCAATTGGGAGCGATTCCATAATTGATCCCCAGGCGCTGTGCGTTTTCAATGGCCTCCTCCAGTTTCAGACCGCCTTTCAGATGAACATGGTAGTCTACCAGGGGAAATCCGGCCCGCATAAGTTTTGTAACGGTGGTATCCCACGCTTTGTCCACCTCCGGTGTTTTCCGCTCTCCCCCGGGAAGGACTTTCACCCGGATATTCCGGAAATAACAGGTACTGCCCGGATCGTGGGCCTGTAAAGCAAAGGTCCCGCGGTCCAGTTTTAAACCTTCACCTCCCCCGGGCCTCCATGGGTCTTCGGGCTCAATATAGTCGTTTACTTTTACATCGTTAACAAAAACTTCGATGTGATTTTCCACCACGCGGATCCGCATCTTAAACCATTCATTATCTTCCACCAGCGGAAAATAAACATTCCGGATGTTGTATATACTTCCGGTTTTTCTGCGCTCAGGATGCTTCTCAGATCCCCGGTAAGAGTTGTTCACCTGGATCTCATATCCCTTCCGGGGCCATCCCGACTTCTGGTAACGGGTATGAATAAAAATTCCCGAATTGGCGTGTTCCAGGGTTTTTACCTCCGTTTCAAATTCAAAATTCTCAAAGGCTCCCTGGTAAAACAGGTGGGCCCTTTCTCCGGAACATTTAATGGCGCCGTTCTCAACAGAGATGCTGGCAGGATTTTCGGCGGACTTCTTCCAGCCATTCAGATTTTCGCCGTTAAAAATGGTTTGCCACTCCCCGGTGGGGGCTTCGGACCGGCATCCTCCCAAAGACAGCACAGCCAGGAGGAGTGAAATAAGTATCGTATGCTTCATCGATATCGTTGGTTTTGAATTTTTTTCAAAAAATTTTTCAGGTTTTCGTTGCGATACGAATTTCAAAACTAATCAAATGATTTCTCATTTTCCAATTTATCCTGCGGATTATTTCCCTTAAAGCTTAAAATAAGGGCGAAAAAAGCAATGAAAGCAAAGGCAAAAAAAGCATAACTGTAACTTCCCAGCCGGGTAAAAGAGAAACTGAAAAGAATGGGCCCCAGGGCGCTTGAAAAGACAATCAGGGCCATTACAAAGCCGGTAATTCCGCCCAGGTGTTTTCTCCCGAAGAAGCGGGGCCAGGTAACTGTCAGCAACACGTTATGCATTCCGGAAGAGATACCATGGCCCAGAATAAATCCATAATAAAAGATGCCGTCATTGAGAAAGCCCAGCGAGAGAAGGGCGATCATTTCCCCTGTCAGGTCAATCATCAACAGGTATTTTAAATGAATACGGTCACTGATCCATCCCCCAAGGAAGGAGAGGCCCACCGACAAAAAAGAGACAGGGATAAAAACAGCCAGTGCTTTTTCGCGGTCGATCCCCACGACCTCAAAAATTGAAACAATATGAAATGTTACGCCGGTAATGTACAACGCGAAGATCGTCAGTGGAATGGTAAAAATCCAGAAGGAGAGTGTTTTCCGGGCTTCCGGAAGGGAAAACTGCCTGAATGCCTTTACAGTTACATCATGTTCACGATTCCCGTGCTTTTCACCGTCGGGGATCATACCCATCTCTTCCGGGTTATCACGGAAAAACAGAAACACAAAAAGGAGGAAAAAAATTCCAACAACCACCGCCAACAGCAGCCAGGCCATTCTCCAGGTGGATTGCTGGATCATATGGTCGAAAGTGAGCGGTGCCACGGAAAACCCCAGTCCGATGAACACCGAAGCAATCCCGTTGACCAGTCCCCTGCGGGCCAGAAACCATTTCATCAGCATGTTGCGTGATACCATGGCGAGCACCCCCTGTCCGGAGAAACGAAGTAAAAAAAAGAAAAACATCATGATCGCCACGGCTATTCCTGCATACAGGACGGAAGATTCATCCTTTACAAAAAAATGGATAATCCGGTCGGACTGGCTGAGGAGGACCAGTGCCAGTGCCAGCAAAAAGGCAGCAGCCATCCCCGTCCAGCGTGCTCCATACCGGTCATACTTTTTACCGGCCCATGTAAGAACGAAAGAGCTGGCAATGGTGCCAATCATATAGGCGGTGCTGATCTGGTTGCGGTTGATACCGATGGCATTAATCAAATAATCCGTGAAGGTAGACACCCCCATGGTTTGCCCCGGCGCACTAAAGATAACCCCCACTGTTCCGGCAAAGAGAATCACCCAGCCATAAAAAAAAGGGACTTTGGCGGGATCAAACGGGAACCGGTTGCCACGTTTTCTTAAAATCATTCCATCTTTTTTTACAAAAATACCCGTTGACCGGTTGAATAAAAAAACAGAACGGCCAAACGGGCATTTTTTGTCAAATAATAACTTACAGGAAAGATTGTATGTTCCCGGCTAATGGTTATGGCCGGCATGGCCCGCACTGCCCTTTTTCATTTCAGCCATCAGGGCCTGCGCATTGCTGACGGCAAACCGGGCATCCGGGCCGAAAGGTACTTCCGGGTGTATAGCTGTAAAGCCTCCCGCTGTGATTCCTTTACGGACAGGTACCCGCTCAAAAACAAAAAAGGCATCCGCTGCAGCTGCTGTGGCATCCGGACCGGAATGCCCGGGCCCGCCGGTTTCCTGTTCATGATGATGCTCCGCTTCCGGTTCATGATGATGGGTCTCTTCGGGGGAATCACCGGAATTTTCTGCGATCTTCTCCTCCTTATCACCGGTATGCCCATGGGAGGAATCCATTTGCCCCTCTTTTTTTAGCAGGAACACGTAGTTTTCTCCGCCGTCAGCCACTACCGCATCCTCCGGAAGCGTATTCTCCGGGGATCCGCCGGTTTGTATCCAGGCGGTCACCGACATTCCGGGCAGAAGGTCGGGGTTCCATTCCAGAATTCGGGCATGTACCCGGGCGGTTCGCTGGCCGGGGTCAAACCGTTTTCCGGTTTTCATCACTTCCCCTTTCAGGGTTGGAAGGCCGGGACTATTGGGCAGGGAAAATACCAGCGGTTGGCCTGCGGCAACTTTTCCCAGGTCTTTTTCATAAATATCCAGGTCAATATGGACTTTTTCGTTGGCCGTCATTTGAAACAGGGCCTCCCGGGGAGCCACATGACTTCCCGTGTTCACATTTACCCGTGCGATATACCCCCTGAAAGGGGCCCGTAAAGGATAACTGTTCCGCATGTTTTCCGGTGCCAGCTCCGGTGCATCGATGTGCAGAAGCCCGAGTTTCTTTTTCAACCCTTCGATGCGGGTTCTGTTCGCCAGAAAGTCAGCCTTAATTTTCTGGACGGTTTTAGCCGAATTGACGCTGTCCCGGAGGAGCCTTTCCTGCCTTTTATACTCGGTTTCCAGAAATGTATCCCGGTGAACCGCCTCCAGGTACTCCTGCTGCAGCTGAATGATATCCGGATGTTCAATCCGTGCAATCACTTCGCCTTTTTCCACAAGGTCTCCTTCCAGGACACGAATATCCCGGATAATACCGCCCATGACGGCACTTATTGTCGCCTCATCGGAGGGACTGAGGGCGATTTGCCCAAAACTTTTTACCCGTTGCGACAACGACTGGCGGGTAATGGTTCCGAGTGAGATATCGACCGTTGCCACTTGCCTGGCAGTAACAAGCACTTCACCTTCCTGCAATGCCGCTTTCTCTTCATGCAGGTGGCCGGAATGGTCCCCTGCACCCGCAGGATCGTGCAGATGCCCGGAAGGCCCACCTTCATTCACCGCTTCAGCGGCATGCAGGTGTTCTGCATGATCCCCGGATTCCCCGGCATGCTCTTCTGCAGGTTTCCTTGAGGAACAACTGTACACAAGAAAGCCTGCTGCCATTGTTATCAGAATATAACCTGCCATTCTTTTTATCTTTTTATTCATTAGTATAAAATTAAGTTTCGTGTTTGAATTTCAATCAAGTATTAATTTCTAACATCATTTTTTCATAGGGCCCA